>JASFBI010000275.1 GCA_030149595.1 Desulfobacterales bacterium | reverse complement strand
AATGCACCCGTAGATCAGGCCATAGAAAATTCTTTAAACGTAGGCCAATATTTTTACAGATATATTGAAGATAACAATATGTTTTTTTTAGAAAGAACAGCATATCAAATAAATATAAAAAAAAAATTAAAAAACCCTAAAGAACTTTATCGTTATATTCAAATAGTACAAAGAGAATTCAACCATGATGCAGTAGAAGTTTATGATTCTAAACTCAACAGACTTACTCTATCCACAATGCCGTTGCTTAAAAATATTCAGAAGCTCAACATCTCTTTGGATTCCATCAGATCAGATATAGAAGCCAAAGGAATTAAAACCTTTTCTCAACAAACAGTTCAAGGTGAGCTAATAAGAACTCTAAGCACTATACCCTTTGGTTCTAACATACAAAATACAAAAGCATTTGTCGTAATATCAATGCTTTTCCCGCCGGAATTATCAGAAAACATGGCTTCTATCTCCAGGGGGTTTGAGCATTACCAGCAAGTAAAGCTGCTTAAAAGTCCTATTCAAAACACTTATTATATTTCACTCTCCATTGTGGGACTTCTTGTTGTGTTTTGTGCAATATGGCTTGGAATACATATCGCAAAATCTATCACCATACCAATTATGGAGCTTGCAGAAGGGACAAGACATGTAGCAGAAGGAGATCTGAACTATCACATTAACTTTGTTGCAGATGAAGAGATAGGTACTCTTGTTGACTCCTTTAACACCATGACAAAAGATCTTAGAACCAACAGAAAACAGCTTGAACTTTTCACACATAAAATAACCGGTCAAAAGGAGGAAATAGAAAAAAGTAAAAAATATATGGAGATAGTCTTAAATAATATCTCAACCGGAGTTATTTCCCTAAATGACAGAGGGTTTATTACAACCATTAATAAATCTGCTGAAAAGATGTTTAATATAAAAGTTGAAAATATTTTAAAGAAAAATTATAAAAAACTTATCCCCGTCAATTACCTGGCAACTGCTGATAAGATAATGGAGCAGTTGAAATTTTCAAAAAATGAAACCATAGCAACACCTCTTAAATTAACCATAGGAGGCACTCCAAAAAGTTTTTTAGTGTACCTTAATGAACTTACAGATGAAGCAGATAACCATGTTGGTACAGTTCTGGTTTTTGATGACTTAACAGAACTTGAAAAAGCTCAAAGAATGGCTGCCTGGCGTGAAGTTGCAAGACGCATTGCCCATGAAGTAAAAAACCCGTTAACACCTATTTCACTATCAGCACAGCGGCTTAAAAGAAAATTTTCAAAAGATATAACTGACCCTGTATTTAATGAATGCACAGCAACAATAAGTGATCATGTAGAAATTATACGCAATCTTGTAAATGAATTTGCCACATTTGCCAGATTTCCCAGAGCTCTTTTAAAACCATGTGATATTCTGCCTATTATAAAAGAGACCATTGCTCTTTACAGGGACGACCATGAAAATATTAACTTTATAATTAACAACTCTGAAAGCCTGCCCACTCTTAGCTTAGACCGCCAGCAAATTAAACAGGCAATGATAAATTTAATAGATAACTCCATTGCATCCATAGAAGCCGAAGGGGAAATATCCATATTATTCTTCTTTGATCCCATATTGCAAAAAATGAGAATAGAAGTCGCGGATACAGGAAAAGGAATCTCTGATGATAATAAAATACGCCTTTTTGAACCTAATTTTTCAACAAAAAAATCAGGGATGGGATTAGGGCTCACCATTGTAAATACAATTATTTCAGACCATAAAGGGTTAATCAGTGTTCAAAATAATTATCCCAAAGGAGCTAAGTTTGTAATAGAACTGCCGGTTCCTGATAAAGTTTGACATATGAAATAAGAATATAGTAAATTATTATCAATTTTTATCTTATTTTATTTTAAAAGGACTATATTAAAAATGTTTCCAACAATACTAATTGTTGATGATGAACCTTCCATTATAAAATCTTTATCCGGGATACTCACAGACGAAGGTTTTGATATTTTAACAGCTTTAAACGGCTATGAAGCTCTAAAAACCATAGACCGTGAATCTCCTGATCTTGTTCTTCTCGACATCTGGATGCAGGGCATAGATGGAATTGAAACTTTAAAAGAAATTAAGAAAAAAAACCCGCAGCTGCCTGTTTTAATGATTACAGGCCACGGGTCAATTGAAACTGCTGTAAATGCTACTAAAATAGGAGCTTTTGATTTTTTTGAAAAACCACTATCCATTGATAAGGTTATATTAGGCATCAATAATGCCTTGAACTTCAGAAAACTTGAAGAAGAGAATCAATATTTAAAAAGTAAAGCTATCCAAAAACACTCAATAGACGGTAACAGTACAGCTATTACAAAATTAAAACAGCAGATAGCTATTACTGCTCCCACAGATTCATGGATACTTATTTCAGGTCAACATGGAACAGGTAAAAAACTTATATCAAGAGCTATTCATCATCTAAGTATACGTGCAAACTATCCACTTGTTAATGTAAATTGTACTTCAATGATTTATGGATACATGGAAAAAAATCTACTGGGTTATGAAAAAGGTGCATTTAAAGAGGCTAAAACCAAATCCATAGGAAAACTTGAAATGGCAGCAGGCGGGACCATCTATTTTGATGAAATTGGAAATATGGATTTAAAAACCCAGAGTAAACTTGCAAAAATACTCCAGATGCAGGAATTTTCCAGAATAGGAGGAGACAGACAGATAACTATTAATATAAGAATAATAGCATCAACTTCCAAGGATCTTGAAAACGAAATAAAAAAAGGAAACTGCCTTGAAGAGCTGTATTTTAAATTAAATATAATACCAATAAACATACCTCCTTTAAAAAAACGCACAGAGGACATTCCTGATCTTGTTAAAATCTTTCTGGAAAAATACACAAAAAAATACAATATACCAAAAAAAAAAATAACTGAGGGAGCATTACATCTTTTACAACAATACCCTTGGCCCGGAAATATAAGAGAACTTAAAAACCTTGTGGAACGTCTATCCACCACTGTTTCCAAACAAACATTAGATACAGCAGATATTCCGCCTCCCTATAACACAGCAGATAAAAAACCTGATGCAGCTTCTGTCTCAAACAAACTTTTTATGTATGACAATATAGAAAAAGCTATTGAAGTATTTAAAAAAAATTATAATAAATTTCATAAAAACAGATTTTAAATACCATGTTACAGATTATACGCGGAAAGCTAAAGGGTAAAAAACTTTTCACCATAAAAGGCAATGCTGTCAGACCTACATCAGGAAGAGTTAAAGAATCAATATTCAACATAATCAATTCAGATATTAATAATGCTGTTGTCCTTGATCTTTTTTCAGGAACAGGGGCTTTAGGAATAGAAGCTTTAAGCTGCGGTGCTGACTCCTGCACTTTTATAGAAAATAGTAGTGACTCTCTGTCTGTAATAAATAAAAACATCAATATTTGTAAGTTACATAAAAACACAAATATTATAAACTGGGATATACTGCAAAATTTAAACTGCTTAAATTCCATAAAACATAAATTTAATATTGTCTTTATAGACCCTCCTTATAATAAAAATTTTATTTCAATAGCTCTTAAAAATCTTAAAGCCTCAAATTCTTTAACTCATGATGCATTAATAATTACAGAATACGACAAAAAAGAGAAAGAATTTCTGAAAAACTCCTTCTTTTATGTTTCTGACAGTAGAAAGTACGGAAAAACCCTTGTCTCATTTCTACATTACATGGTAGAGAAATAATTTGTATATTTTTATCATAATAATATTATAAGGCTTTTAAAAAAATGAAAACCTGTGCAATATATCCTGGATCTTTTGACCCTCTTACAAACGGACATGTTGATATAATAAAAAGAGGCTTAAAGCTATTTGACACAATTATTATTGCAA
>JASFBI010000274.1 GCA_030149595.1 Desulfobacterales bacterium | reverse complement strand
CAATGGACGACTGATTAACCGTAACACGATCACATAAATCAAACTCAATGCAATAGTAACAACAACAATAAAAACAACCGCGTTAATATAACGCTGCTGCTTTGTTCTGCTGCTTATAGAAAAAATTTCATTTTTTAAATCACTTGAAATACTATTTGCTAAATCCAGCAACAGCTTCTCAAGCTTCTTACTTTCTTTTATAAGATAAGGCACTTTTGCAGCAAGAACTTCATCACTGTCATCATCGCCATAAACCTCTTCTTCAAAGTGACTAACCATACTGGCATATACTTTTTTTGCCAGCTTGTTAAACACTTGCAATCGTTTAATAATCTCATGAATATCCCCGTCATCTCTATGAACAACAACATTTAATGCAGCTATTACCTCATCTGCTTTATCACCTGCTCTCCCAATAGAAGACTCCTCACCGTTAACAACTGCATCGTAATACATATTCAGCTCTTCTTTAAATGACGAAAGTGCTAATTGGCTTTGTTTGGCTGCAGGAAAAAGACTCTCCGACACAACATGGAGACGATTTTCTGTCTGTTGTCCCAAATAAAAACCTACTAACATGGAAGCAAAATACCCCAAAACAAGAATACTGATGCTAAACCATATTTTCTGAGTAATACCCATTGATTTTATCATAATTAAATAACACTATGTATACAAAATGCTAATTTATCTAAATTTTCTACGTTAAAAAAATAATTTTGTTTCCAGCAATACAACAGCATATGCATAAAGTTAAAATATTTTTTCTCCCTTAAACCTCAAAATTTTGCTGCTTAACAACCTGCTACCCCTATTTTTTTAAAAAACTAATGATTATTTTTTTAATTTTCTTAACATTATAGGGCTTTGTAATAAAATCATCCATTCCTACCTCCATGCATTTTTTTTTATTTTCAGAAAATGCGTTAGCTGTAAGTGCTAAAACAGGAGTTCTTAAAAAAGATTTTGATTTGCTTTTTAATTTTTCTTCTATCTTTCTAATTGCCAGCGTAGCGTCATACCCATTCATAACCGGCATCTGGCAATCCATAAACACCATATCATAATGTCTGGCTTGAAATGCTTCCACAGAGAGCTTTCCGTTTTCAGCGACATCACAACTAATTTTCAACTTATTCAATATTCGAACCATCAATTTTTGATTAACAAGATTATCATCTACTACCAGAATGCGGTAACGGTCAAAAGAAAACTCATCTACAAAATGCTTGGTTATTATATCCACACCATTGAATTTTGAATTCTCTTCGCCCAAATCATTAAGCATTAACAAACAGTTGTAAAGATGGGTGTGTTTTATAGGTTTTGTAAGATACCCCCTGTACCCACACTCTTTCAACTTAACAGCATCTCCTCTTTTAGCTCTGGAAGTCAGACAGACCAGATGCAGATATTTTAGATTCCTATGACTTTTAATGGCACCTGCAATATTTTTATAAGCCTTTAATCCTTTTTCTTTATAATCCACTATCACGACATCAAAAGGGTCTGTTTCCAAAGCAGTATGTAGCTTTTCAACAACTTCATTTTGCTCAACAGCTTCACTGCATTTACCTCCCCAATAATTAATATGCAGTGTCAAAACTTTTCTATTGGTAGGGTTATTCCCAACAATCAAACAACGTAATCCCCTTATGGAAGATATAAATTGATCAATGTCATAATCAGGCCTCCTGGCAACCTCAAATTCAGCAACAAAACAAAAGGTTGAGCCTTTTTCCTGCTCACTCTCAACTCCAACTCTCCCACCCATTTTTTCCACAAGCTGCTTTGAAATAGCCAGTCCTAATCCAGAACCTCCATACCTCCGAGTAGTAGAGACATCCTGCTGGGTAAATGATTTAAATAAGTTATCCCTGGAATATTTATTCAAACCAATACCTGTATCTGAAACCTCAAAACGAATACACACACTTTGCCCGGTTTTAATTGTATTATGTTTAATAAAATCCGAAGAATCAATCTTTACAGAGATAATAATTTCACCTGATTCAGTAAACTTCACTCCATTTGTAGCAAAGTTCAAAAGCACCTGCCTGATCCGCAAGGGATCACCTATCAATGTTTCAGGAACATCAGAATATATAATTGTAGCAAGCTCCAACCCCTTTTCATGAGCATTTACAGATATTAAATCCATAACATTCTCAACAGTTGTCCGAAGATTGAACTCTATCTCCTCAAGCTCCATCTTACCGGCCTCTATTTTTGAATAATCCAGAACATCGTTTATTACAACCAGCAAAGAGTCTCCAGATGTTTTAATAGTAGTAGCAAAATCCCTCTGCTCTTCATTTAATTCTGTATCAAGCAAAAGATCTGTCATTCCAAGAATTCCGTTAAGCGGAGTCCTGATTTCATGACTCATATTTGAAAGAAAGTTGCTCTTGGCAATGGTTGCGGTTTCTGCTTCTTCTTTCAACTTTTCAAGATGTCTCATCATTTTCTGCAACTGCCTTGTTCTTTTGTCAACTTCTACTTCAAGGTTTTTCATATATGTCTGATTTTCTCTGGTTACATCCCATTTTTTTGTCAGAGAAAGTGCCATCTGCCTCACAGCCACACCATCAAATGGCTTTTTCATGAAAAGCAAATGGTCTGTTTGTCCCAGCTTTTGAACAATACTTTCCCAGGAATAATCCGAAAATGCAGTGCATATAACCATTTCAATATGTGAATAATCATCCCATATCTTTTCAATTGTTTGGATACCATCCATTCCAGGAGGCATACGAACATCCATAAAAATAAGCGAGTAGGGTTTTCCTTCTATCTCTGCCTGAGCTACCATATTAACAGCTTCTTCACCCTGGTATGCATCATCTATAAGGTAATCTGAACCAACAAAAGACTCTTCTTGATCTGGGATATCACCATCGCTAAACAAGTCTTCTTCAAGAGCCGTGGCTTCTTTGTCCAGAAAAGTTCCAGCACCAAAACTAAGCACCTGTTTTAAATCCTCATGTATTGCTTGATTATCATCTACAATTAAAATTCGTTTCAAGCTTTGAGACATTACATCTCCTCTATTTAATATGCATATAACTAATAATCCATCATTCCATTTGAGCATTAAGAGCATAATGGAATATAGAAGCATTTTTTATTTTTACTGAAACCTTTAACAACTCCATAATAGATTTTACTATTCTAACCTGTTGATTTTACTATAGACCATTTCTGACAACTGCTATTATTCAAAAGTCTCTTACTGCAGCATTTCGTCTTTTTTTATGAATCTTGCAGAAAAATGACGAAAAAGACTATTGCACAAGCAGTTACGGAATGCAGATTTTAAAAACATGTATACAACATAGCATGCCTGTTGCAATAGATTTACACTGTTACAGAAGTACACAAAAAATATTTTGTGTACTTCTGTAACAGCCAGTTTAAATACTTTTTGCTAATTATATTATATATTGTTGTGTGAGATGACAAAATTAAATAATGAAAATAATTATTTTATAATAGTATATATCAAAAACCTGCATGTCAAGGTAAAACCAGTTCCTGCAATCAGTCTTTAAATAAACCTGAATTCCCCAGAAAAAAATGAAATAAACTACACAACAGGCTGCTGCAAAACTAAAAAGAATGTTTTTTCATATGCTTGAGACCTTTAAAAAAATAGCAATTATTTAAACTGATCTCTAATAAGATAGATAGGTTAGAATGACAAGATTCATTTAAAAAAAAGAAGGGGATATTCAAAAGTCATATATTATATATAGTATATGACTTTTGCGACACATAAATTATATTATTTGTGCTTTTAGATTTTTTACTCTGTAACAGCCTGTCAAACCCAAGAGTTGATATGAGTGGTGCCCCCGGCAAGAATTGAACTTGCGCACATGGATTAGGAATCCAATGCTCTATCCACTGAGCTACGGGGGC
>JASFBI010000273.1 GCA_030149595.1 Desulfobacterales bacterium | reverse complement strand
CTGTCGGCAATTTTTTCTGTTTTTTGGAACGGGTTGCATCAATATAATCGTTAAGGAATGAGTTTTAAATAACTTGCCCATATCATTATCTACAATATAATAAATGCGTTATAGTTATTCTTATGGTCAAAGCAAATTGTGTGCCAATACATTTAACTGCGATCATCTTTTAGATATTTTCATTAGCGACAATATTTTTATTTGTATAAAATCAAATAGTTATGGTATTTATTGGCAATTGTAATGCTAAAATTTAGTCAAACCGCGACAAAATATATGTGAATATTTATTCTTGGTATATATTTTGCGTAAACAAGATAATAGTTGTAAGTATCTTATCAAACCTGTATTAAACACTATAATATCATATTATAAAGAAAATATATAGCGTTATTATACAGAATTTTTTCTGTATAATAACTTCGTTCTGTATAATAAATTTTACAATCAGATTGTCGCCTATTGACAAGAAACAATAATCAGTGTAACTATAATTCTGTTATGATAATCACCCACTCAAGAGAAAAATTAATAAATGCTGTCTTGTATTTTTCACAAAACACAAGGTTTTGTGGGAAAACAAAACTCATGAAACTCTTGTATTTCCTTGATTTTATACACTTCAAACAAACAGGGAAATCTGTAACAGACCTAAACTATTTTGCGTGGGAGCAAGGCCCTGTCCCAAAATCTTTTTTTGAAGAAATCACTGATTCTCCCAAGCAAGACTTAAAGGCATTGATCACTGTCAGAAGCACAGGTGACTTTCAACATATTTCCCCAAAAAAAGGTAAAAAACCTAATTTAGACTTTTTTTCCCCAAGAGAGTTAAAGTTACTAAAAGATATTTCTTTTATTTTTAAAGACGTTCAATCCAAAGAGATTTCAGACATTTCTCATCTGCCCAATGAACCTTGGAATACAACAAAACATACCAAAGGCATGTTTGAACTAATAGATTATACTTTGGCCATTGATAAAAACTCAGCTAAAAAACTACCTCTCAGTATCGCAAAGCAACGTCATATTGAGCGACAAGAAATGTTGAGTCATTTCGGGGTAGCATAAAATGTTTGCTCGTGGTTCAATTTTTGTTGCAGAAAATTTTATTTTTTCCGATGGGACAAAGGGCAAAAAACTGCTTATCCTCTTAAACAATCCTACCAAATCCGATCCCTATCTGCTTGTAAAAACAACATCCCGTAAGCATTCAAAACCTGACACTCTCGGTTGTATTCACAATTACTATCAAGTCTATTTCATTAAAGCAAATAGCCCTTTTTTCAAGAAAGACACATGGGTACAGCTTGATGATCATTTCCCATTCAGTCAAAAACCGATTTCCACTAAATTAAAACACATTGGTGTGCTACCAAACAAAACAACAGAACTTATAATCAGTTGCTTTCTAAAAATAAATGAGCAAGATCTGTCTCCGAAAGTCCATAGCTATATTGTCCCAAAAATTGCACAAGGGATAAATGCGTTGGCAAATAAATTTAATAAACGTTAACAATCACAGAACAAATCATTGAACCGGACGCCAGACAGCGGCGCCGGTTAATTCAGCCGTTATGTTGGCACAATATATTCGTGATAGAGGAAGACAGGAAGGAAGGTTGATAGAAGCCAGGGAGATGCTCATGGAAATTTTGAACGACGCTTTGGTAAAATAAGTAATAGAATGCCAAAGCAACTTGAAAATATAGATTCACGAGACAGATTAAAAGACTTATTAAGACAAGCACTTAAAGTTAAAAGCCTTAATGAATTTGAGGAAAGAATGCTTGTAAATTGAATTATTTAATTGCTGAATCAGTACCTTACACCTGGAATTCTGTTATAAAAAAACAAGACAATTATTATAAGAATTATGATGCCGATTATTAAAGACAAAAGAAAAGCTTTAAAAACTATGGAAGATTTTGTAAAAACGACCTTTCCGGTTATTATAAAATATACAGATACAAATGCTCGTCCATAAAAAACTGCAAAGCATAAGCTGGATAAAAATTTATTCGGCAATAGCGGGAAAAACAGATAGACTCCCCATGTTTTTTGCAATTTTCTAACCGGACATTACTGGTTTTTCATAAAAATAATTTAAGGAATAAAAGATGAAATATCCATACGGAATATCAGATTTTCAGGATATTAATACCAATGGTTATTTTTATTGCGACAGAACAGATAAAATTCTGCTGATTGAACAGGCAAAATCCCAACTTTTCATTCGTCCTCGGCGTTTTGGTAAAAGCCTGGTGCTTTCAATGCTTGAAAATTATTATGATGTTGCCAAAAAAAATGAATTTGACAAAATATTCGGTAATCTTGCAATTGGTAAAAATCCCACAGAATTCCGCAACTCATATTTTATCTTAAAATGGGATTTTTCATGTATTGACCCATCTGGAACTGCTGATAATATAAAGCAATCTCTATTTGATCATATTAATGCATGTATCGAAAATTTTTACAGTTTTTATAATTATAAAGGATATGATCTTCCTAAAATAAAAATTAATTATAAAAATGCTCTATACTCAATAAAATCCATGCTCAGTGCTGTTCAAAAAACTCCCTATCCGGTTTACCTGCTGATAGATGAATATGATAGTTTTGCAAATACAGTTATGATGGGAGTACAAAGCAAAGAAAGCAGATATAATGCAATCGTTCATGACGAAGGACCATTACGAACACTTTTTAAAATGATAAAATCCTCAACCTCCAGTTCCATGTTTGATCGGGTTTTATAACAGGAGTCTCTCCTGTGGTTATGAGTGACATTACCAGTGGATATAATATTGCAGAAAATATTTATTTTAAATCTGAGTTTAATGATTTGTGCGGCTTTAAAGAAGATGAGATTAAATCGGTCATTGAACAGGTTGTAAACCAGTGCGGGTTTAAAAAAGATAAAACAGATGAAGCACTTGATTTAATGCGAACTTATTATAACGGGCATGTTTTTTCATTTGAGAAAGATGAACCTGTTTACAACCCAACCCTTTGTCTTTATTTTTTAAAATATTTTGAGCAGTCGTGTAAATATCCCCGCAAAATGCTTGATTCCAACCTCGCTGTGGATGAATCCAAACTTGAATATATTGCCCAGATTCCCAGAGGCAGAAAACTGCTGATGGATTTAATCCAGAAGAATCATCCGATCAGTATTTCAGATATAGAAGATCGCTTTGGTATAAAAAAAATGTTATCGGATAACTCAAAAGATAGAACCTTCCTTGCCTCATTTTTATATTATTTCGGAGTGCTGACCATTGCCGGTGAAACAGATAATCTGGAGGTTATTTTAAAAGTTCCGAATCTAATAATGCAAAGCCTGTATGTGGAACGGATTCAGAAAATGTTTTTACCGGAACCTGAAGACCGTGATGATGGTAAATGGGCAGCAAAACAAGTTTATCAAAAAGCAGACATGAAACCATTATGCAATTTTATGGAAACCCGCTACTTTAAAGTCTTTAAAAGCAGAGATTATAGATGGGCCAATGAATTAACGGTAAAAACAGCATTTTTAACACTTTTATATAATGATATTCTTTTTATCATGGATTCTGAAAAAGAGATTGACCGGCGTTATGCAGATTTAACCATGATTGTCAGGCCAGACAAAAGACATGCCACTGTTTATGATGTTTTAATTGAATTTAAGTATGTAAGTCTGAAAAATGCAGGGATCAATGGCACACAAGCAGAAAAACTATCTGAAAAAGAATTATACCAAATTCCCATAATTCAACAGGAACTGGAAAATGGCACAAAACAGATTATAGAGTATGGGAAAAAACTTGAACTAAAACATAAAAACCTGAAACTTGTAAAATTTGTAGTTGTTTCTCTTGGTTTTGAAAGAGTATGTTTTAAAAAAATATAATTAATATCTCCAGTGCAACAAAATA
>JASFBI010000272.1 GCA_030149595.1 Desulfobacterales bacterium | reverse complement strand
GAACACCTCCAACAGCACAAAGAACCAGTATAGCTCCGTCTAACACTCTTAAAGAACGCTCTACCTCTATGGTGAAATCCACATGACCAGGAGTATCAATAATGTTAATTTCATGGTTTTTCCACTGACAAAATGTTGCAGCAGATGCAATGGTAATACCCCTTTCTTTTTCAAGCTCCATAGAGTCCATTGTCGCTCCGACACCATCTTTTCCCTTTACATCATGAATTGCATGAATCCTGTTTGTATAAAACAAGATTCTTTCTGTAAGAGTAGTTTTACCGGAATCAATATGGGCACTTATACCAATATTTCTTATTTTGTTCGTATCATTATTCATAAAAAAACTTTCCTAAAAACCATGTTAACAATAATGCTTTTATAAATTTAAATAAACCCGACAGTTAATAAAGAATATAAAATAAAAAATCCTTAATTTGAAATTATTATATCAAAATAAGGATTATACAAACACTTTTTTTTTCGAAAAAGTCTGCATATTTTATTAAATATAAATGTATTTGTCAACTGCTTTTTTTAAAATAGAGATCATCTCTTCTGTTGGGGAGAAAATATCTCATTCTGTGTTTTCTAACACAATCTATATCTGCCCTGTCAATTTTTACTATAAGCATGCTTTCATCTCCGGTTATATTGCTAACGATAAGCCTTCCAGAAGGATTAATCGCTAAAGACAATCCCGGAAAACGCAATTTATTTTTATTTTCTCCTGAAAGGTTGCATGCTAGAATATAAACAGCATTATCATAAGCCCTTGCAGGCATATGACGCATCCATGAATTAAATTTATCCAATGAAGAACCTTTTGGAGAAGCATGGGGCGCAAATATAAAATCAGCTCCTTTTATAGCCATCTGGGTTGAAAGCTCAGGGAAATGCATATCATAACAAAGCTGTATACCAAAGACAAAGCCGCTGTCTTTAAAAACAACCACAGACTCTCCCTGGCTGAAAATTTTCTTTTCAGGAGGAGACAAGTACAGCTTTCTATATACTCTTACCCTGCCATCCGGAAATAACACTACATGGGAAATATATATAGAAGAGTTCTCTTTTTCCACCATACCAAACAGAATAATTATATTACATTTTTTTGATATTTTTGAAAGCCTGGATGTCCATTTGCATAAAACAGGCTCAGCAAATCTGTATACAGACTCATCCACACCATAACCTGTTAAAGAAAGCTCAGGAAAACATATAATCCTGGCACCTTTTTTACCTGCTTTTACTATCCACTTCTCCATTTGCGAAAAATTTTTTGCCAGATCACCAAAAGCAGAATAAAAACTGACCAATGCAATGTTTATATCTATATCATCCATTGAATCACACTTTTATTAAAATACGAATAAATTAGTTTTTAACATTAAAGAAAAAAAAGAGAAGTAACCTTACAGTTTGAAATGGGCTCTTATTTTAAAAAGTTTTATTGCAGGCAGATTTAAAATGTTATCTACATCAGTATATTTTGAAATATTTTCTAATTCCTGTTCAATCTTTTTTTCAGATTCAGCAATAAAAGTAAACCAGATATTAAATTTATTATCCCTTAAATAGTTATGGGTAATACCACTATACTTATTCACAAAAGAAGCAAAAAACTCTATCTTGTCATCTGGTACATATGCTGCGCAAAGAGTACTGACAAAACCTAATTTCTCAGGAACAAAATTTGCTCCTATCCTCCTTATAATCCCATTTTCTTTAAGCTTTTTAACTCTGTCAATAACCTCATTTTCACTTAAATTCAATTCATCTGCCAATACTTTAAACGGCCTTTTTTCCACTGGAAAACCAGATTGAATTCTGTTTAATACTACCTTGTCTATACTGTCTAATAACACCTCAGACATAAAATATCCCTAAAAAATATTAAGAAAAAACTTACAAGACACTATTTCCCAGAAAAATCTGAAAAAACCCTGAAAAAATCCAGGGCTTTTAAATATACTATTATGATATTTAAAATAACTTAAATATCATATATTCTATACGCACCCTGTTGGTTTAGGTAAACCAGCCATTTTACAAGCTCCCTTACCAGGCCCTGAAGGAAACAGTTCATAAATATGTTTCAATTTAAATTTAGTAAGTTTTGAAAGAACACGAACCATAGGAGCAATACCATTTTTCTTGTAATAATCCTGAAGAACATTAATCACTTTCCAATGCTCTTCATTTAACTCGTCAATTCCCTCTTCGCCTTTAACAAACTGTACCCATTCTGGCTCATATGAATTAAAATCTTCAATAAAACCATCTTCATCAACTACAAAATTTTTACCTTGAAATTCTATCTCTGCCATTTGCAAACTCCCTCTTAAAAATTATATGAAAATTGGCTAATCGCCCTATAATATCTTATGCTTAATTTGTAACTTGTATCTTTATCTGCTTTATTTTTTTTTGTCAATATGAAATAAAACAGATCCTAATTATATATACTAATATTCTCTGGGGGTTTTATTTAACTGATCCAGAGTAAAAACCGGCCCGTCTTTGCAAACAAACTCTTTGCCAATATTACAACGGCCACACATTCCTATACCACATTTCATTCTGTTTTCAAGTGACATGATAATTTTATCATGCGTATAACCAAGCTTTTCCAAAACAGGCTGGGTAAATTTAATCATAACAGGAGGCCCGCATATAATTGCATATGTATCATCATCTCCTGCCGGTGCTTTTTGCTCAGTTATAGTAGGAACAAATCCAACATTATATTTCCAGTCAGGATCATCTGTACCATCAACTGTAATATGCATATTTATATCATCCCGCTCTTCCCATTTTGTAAGCTCATCTCCATATAAAAGCATTCCAGGAGAACGTGCTCCATATACAACATGAATATCTTTAAATTTCGACCGGTTAGCAGGATCTAACATATATACAATTGAAGACCGCAGTGTGGTAAATGCAAAACCGCCTCCTATAATAACAACATTTTTACCTTCTAAGACATCCCAGGGATATGAATTACCCATGGGGCCACGAAGTCCCATTATATCCCCCTCTTGCATGTTATGAAGGTAGCTGGAAACCAGCCCAACACGATTTACCGTAAATGTTACATAACCTTTTTCTGTAGGAGATGAAGCAATTCCTATGGGAATCTCACCTTTTCCTGTAACAGAAAGCTCGGCAAACTGACCGGCTTTATAATTAAACTTTTTTTCATCTTCAGGATCTAAAAAAACAAATCTAAATGTTTTAAGACTTTTATCTTCTGTTGCATTTTCAATTTTATCAATGCGAACCGGATAAGGCAAATATGGATTTTGCAAAATCTTTCTCCCTTTTCTTAGTACTTTGCAGAACAACTTTTATTCATAATTGTAATCATTCATTATATTACAAACCCTGCGAATATCAATATTTACAGGACAGGATCGAATACATCGGCCACACCCTACACACTGAATTCCATGATCATATTTATCTAAATAATATTTAAGTTTATGCATAAATCTCTGACGAACTCTTTGCTTTTTTTCGCCTCGTGGATTATGCCCTGTTCCATGCAAAGTAAATAAAGGAAACATGCAACTATCCCAGTTACGCATTCTAACACCTGATTTACCGTTATTTTCATCCTGAATATCAAAACACCAGCATGTTGGACAAACAAAAGTACAGGTTCCACAATTAATACAGGAAAAAGCAATATCTTCCCAAAATGAAGCCTGGTGAATCTCATTAATTGATCTGTCTTTAATATTATCAATAGATACAGATGTTTTAATCTTCTTTTCAGCCAAAGTTTTTTTATCTTCCACAGGAGCAAGATCAGCTTCAGCTGCTGTATCCCAACATGCTGCTGATAAAAGGTCTTCACCTTTTGATGTTACAGCTTTTGCAATATAATGGTCATCCATATCAATTAGCAACACATCAAGCC
>JASFBI010000271.1 GCA_030149595.1 Desulfobacterales bacterium | reverse complement strand
ATCAAGAATAGGTCGTGCATCAACAATTTCAAATTTAATGAGATGCTTTAACATATCTACCGCACCACCAATTTTTTCCTTAAGTTTAGCCTTTACAGAATCAAATTCAGCTCCTTCATCAACAATGTTAATAACTTTCAAATACAGACGACACCCCTTAACTCCCATCCCTGAAGTCCCATCAATAGTAACAAGACATGCCACATTAGGATTTACGCTAACATTTGCATAGGTCCTGTTGTCTCCCAGCATCATAAGCATGCTTGACCCTTCCATAATCTGCATGGATCCAAACATTGCTACATTAACAGCACCTGATTTATCTGCTGTAGCGAGCACAACTGATTTTGACTCATTTGCCAATATTTTCTTAACTTCATCACTAATTTGCATAAGATCTCCTAATAAACCACTTTTAAGTTATTGATAATACAAAATTATTCTAAGTAGATTGAAAATCATAAAAATTTGAATTAAAATACAAAAAAAGCTACTTTCTTAATATATTAAGAGTCAGACTCTTTAATATCCGGTTTTATATTGGTATAATAATCTTTTTCCCAGTCTTTTGATTTAATCCCATAGATAAATGTCCATTTAAATAGATATTCCAAAGCCTCAGGTAGTTGACCATAGCTATCTATAAACTGAATTGATTTACCATACTGCTTAATCATTTCTTCCTTATCCTTGTATCCACAACCCAGGGTAACAAGATTAACTTTTTCTTTATGACAATAATCAATACCGCATTTAACATCACAACCAAAGTTTGATTCACCATCTGTCACATGAATCAAAATATTACGACTGGCCTCCTTAGGCTTAAAATAAGCTGCTGCAATTATAGCCTGCCCTGAAGCTGTCTGCCCGCTTGGAGGGACAGAAAGCAGTTTGCCCTTATGAATAAGCTTTGATATCATACATACCCTGTCCATTTCAAAATAGGCATAAGCCTGAAGTCTTATCTGACTTCCGCGAAGTGCAAGATAAATATTACCTATGGTGTTTTCAACCATTCGCCATTTATTACCCTGCATGGAGCCACTGGCATCCATAAGCAGAGTAACACTCCAGTTCATATCAGGCAGATTGTCAATCTGCTTAAAACATCTCCCTGTAACAGGTGCCCGATATAGTCTTCTGGGATCTACTCTTCCACCTAAAAGCCCCCTGTTTACAACTTTTTTCCTCTTGGCATAATTAATAAATATGGATTTTAATCTGGATACAAGCTTTTTATCTATTAGCGGATGGGCAGGAATTTTAAAATTCCATCTCGACATTGGCACAACATCTTTATTGTCATACCCTACTATTTTGTAAATAACAGGCGTAATATTAACAGAACCTGCAGCAACATTTGCCTCTATTTCATGTACAAGATTTAATGTAAGAGGACTTTTTAACGACTGTTTTTTTTTTACCAGCTCTTTTTCCAAAGCTACTTCTATAGAAGATGGATACCATAAAAGCTGTTTGTTTAAAATTTTAAAGGCCTCTATATGTTTCTTTAATTTTTGCCATATTTCAAAATAGACAGATGCCCGTTTTTTACATTTTTCTGTAACCCCTGCTGTTTTTAAAAGAACTTTTTCTTCAAGCAAGGTGTTAAGCTGATTTAAAATTGACAGTGGCTTTTCATATGATTCAGGAAGATTATTAAAGGATTTATAATCTTTTCCAAAAATACTGAATATATGAATAATTTCATCTACTGAAAGCAAATCTGACGGAAAAACAGGCTTTGCTCTGGCAAAAGGTCCCTCTTTCGCAATTTTCACATATTCACCAAAAATTGTCTTATCTGCCACCATATCTACATACAAATCTTCTCCTGCATATACCACTTTCTGAAAAGCTATCCTTTCCAGGCCACCCATCTTTTTAAATTCCGGTTCAAGGGTCTTCCATACATGTTCACTCCACTCAACCCTGTGCATGGACTCATGCACAACAAAACCCACTGCATTATCCACCTTATAAAAAGGTATGGGATATTTACCCATAACAAGGGAAGGGTCTATAATAACAGATGAATTACCACCTGTAGACATCCCTGCATACTCTATAACACCGACATTTTGCCCAATATATCCGGAAACTTTACGAAGAGCCTTTAGCAAATTTGCAAGGGATGATGCTTCAGTACTGGATATATTTTTATGCCAAAACTCAGACAATCCGGCTTTATAATTAAAAGGCTCAAAAGTAATATCCTCTTCTGAAATCAAAGAAGCTACATCCAAAGGCTTTATACCACCACCTTCAAAAGCATTTTTAATATAATCTGTACTCTTTTCCATTACCTGCTCCTTTAATTCTCATCTCGACATGAAGTGATAAAAGAACTGATTCCAGAATATCATTACTAAGTTGAAGACTATTTATAAAAGCTTCTTTAACACTTGCTCCAACACCTACCATCTCTGCTATCATCAAAGTATGACGTGTTGAAATAATCATAGGTTCCTGGGAGTTATTACGTAATTTATTAGCAATATTAACAATGGTTAAAGCGTTTGCTTCATCAACTCCAGCCTTAAGATTTAACACTTTTGTTTCAATATCAGATGGAAGGTAATCAAGCAGACTCACATAAAAACGATCTCTTAATGCTGCATCAAGCATCTCTGTTCCTACAAATTCATCTCCTTCATTTAATGTAGCAAAAAAAACCACACCATCAGCCACTTTTATATGACCCAGTTCATCTGTCCAAACCGATCTGTCATCAGATAAGACAGAAAACAGCATATTTAAAGCTTTTGGATGTTCAGGACGATTTATCTCCTCTAAATGAATCACACAACCCGGAGTTTGAATTGCCTTTGGAAATAAAAACTGCTGATAAAAAGTTTCACCACCTTTAAGCCTGTGTTCACCAAAAAGCTGACCTGGCTCTGATAATATTCCTATCTGAAAAGTAGCCAGTGGCCGATTATTTACAGATGCAAATTGTCTCACCATAGTTGATTTCCCACAGCCCTGTTTGCCTGCAACTAAAACATTTATGGGGTGTCGTTTTGCGAGCTTCTTAATACGGTCAAGATTCTTTACAGTATTATCAGGTAAAAAAAAATTTTCATCGTGAGCAGGTATCTCTAGTTTATCTCCGTCTGACCCCATAACACTCCTTTCTCAGCTTTTTATTTTTTATAACAAAAGATTATAATTTATAAATATTAAAAAAACAGCTCTTTTTGCCTCTGGATAAGAAAACTTTTTAACTGCGAAATATTCCATCTTAAATTTTGAGAATTAAGTTTCGCAATAATATTCCTTGCTTCTTTCAGCTTTTCTTTACCATCGGTTTTTTTATACATGGCAAGCTTTTGCGACAGTTCCTGCATTTGCTTCTTTTCATCTTCAAGAGCTTCTGCTCTGGAAAAAAGACAATCTGTTCCACACCGTGGACACTTGCGAAGATCTGATTCTCCGCAGGCTGGTCATCCGGTTTTACATACATATTTAAAATCCTGATATTCTGAAGCATAGCCACAATTATCGCATTTTAAATCCATACCAGCATCTCCTATACTTTTACAGTAATACCAAATCTTCATATTAAATAAAACAAAGACCCCTGCCAGATATAAGGAATAATAGCAATTATCAAAATTGATCTCTAATAAAATCAATATGTTAGAGTAGCTAAATTCATTAAAACAGGAATTGTTCAAAAGTCTTAAACTATTAAACAAAAACTTAACCAGTCCATACTACAATATATAAATAGAAAACAGCACTTCTAAATATTAAAGTACAAGGTAATCTTATAATTCTGCTGCTATCTATAAAAAATAGTAGCAGAATTTATTATAGATAACAGCCTGTAAATCTCCAGCAACTTAAATATATCTCAAAAATGAAGTTATTGAGTTGCAGCTAAATCTTCAATACCTGCTGATTTACCCCATGGAGCATCTCCTGCAACCACCTGGCCGC
>JASFBI010000015.1 GCA_030149595.1 Desulfobacterales bacterium | reverse complement strand
GATTTATCTGCCACAACGAAAATTGAAACTCTCATGGTTACGGTCTGTTGGACAGGTTTCATATAAAAATGTTATTAAAATATTTTAGTCGTAAAATTTACATCAAGAGCAAGAAGAGTCTGTTGGTTTTTATATACTTTATCTAAATCTCCAGAAAAGTTATAATAATATTTATACTTCAGGCTTAAAAGCATATATTTATTCACTTGACAGGAAAATCCTATTTCTAAATCTGCCTTAATATTATTTTTTTTTAGTCTGTCATCAAATGACAAAAAAGTATCCAGATTTGCAAATGAGTCCCAATTACCCCATAGATTATATTTAAAGTTTAATATATTTTCTATTCCATATTCGATATCTTTGGCATCATCCTTTATTTTTTTTTCAAAACCTAAACCTGTTTTTAAATTAAAATGTGAAAAAGTTAAATCCGCACCCATTGTTTCACGAATTTCTGTTGGCTTCCCATTTTCAGTTCTTTTTACAACTGTATCGTACTGAAACTTATTATATGGTTTTAAAGAGTCACTCATGTTGTATTTATAAATAAAAGTACCTCTTAACAGATTATGTCTGTATTCTGTATCATCTTCATAGGCTTCCTTTAAATAATAGATATAGGGTTCAAAGGAAAAAAAATGGAACTGGTTGTACACATCAAAAATCATTTTGTTTTCATAACCCCACTTTTGATAACTTTCTCCAGGCATTCCTGCTGGAGTGTTACTCTCTTCATCCTTATCAACCTCTGTATTATAAAAAATATTTTCAAACTTGATAGCAAGTTTTCCGGAAAATCTGTTATCAAGGTAACTGTAATTGTTTTTTAAAATTATTTTCTTATTTTTAATATCATCAACAAGAAGATCAGAAATATTAGTCCAGTGGTTTTTATAACTTAATTTTCGGTTAATTTTTTTTTCTATATCCTCAAATACAACCTGTGTTGAAACTATTTTATAATACTCCTTAGACTTAACAGCATAACCTTTAACTTTTTGGCCAATTAACCCGCTGTTAACAACAGTTGAATTATCTTTCAGCAGGGAGATAATTTCAGCACCTAATAATTTATATGAAAATATATTATATTCATCATATATTATATTCATAAGATCTGAGGTAAAAATTATGTTGTTAAATTCTGTTTGCTTAACAGTTACTGGCGATACAACTGCTATATCACATTTGAATTTATCTCTTAAAAGGTGAGCCAGTTTTTTGTTTTCTAAAACCACTTTTTGATCAATTTTTAAAAACTCTCCACTTTTCTCTTTAGAAAATCTAAATTTCCAGATATCCAATACTCTTCTGAACTGCTCAAAATGATATGCAGGTTTTTTTTTCTCATCAACAGTTTTAAATTCAAAACTCTCTATAAAATTAGAATCTCCACAAATTGTTAAAATATAATATCCCAAACTATTAGTTGCTGTTAATAAAGACCTTCCATCTGAAAAATTAATTCGTTCGACACTTGATGCAAAAAGATCTCCTCTGTTATCTCCACCGCTTATTATTAAATCAACTGCCTTGAACTCAGTTAAAAATTCAATATTTTCAGATGTTTCCATACCAGATAAAATAATTATTGAATCTACATTTTTTTCACTAAGTTCTTCTAATAAAAGCTTTAATACTTCTTTTGCTGGTTTAAGCTGTATTTTGTTGATTTTTTTTTCAGCAATATCAAACCGGGTTTTTGTGGATGTCAATCCTATAAAAGCAATTTTTTTATTGTCAAAACTATGTATGAAATATGGCTTAAAAACAGTAGATCCACTTTGACAGATATTTGCAGATACAAGCTTTGTAAATTTCTCCTTAAGTTGAAACTTAAGATTTTCAACTCCAAGCCGGAGATCACCAGAAGAAACCAAAGAGGCATTGCAATTAATAGAATCAAAAAAATCAAAGACAACAGCACCATAACTGTATTTTGAAAGAGCACCCGGATAAAATGCATTGCCAAGATCAATATGCAGTGATTCTGCTTTTTTCCGTTCACTGTATATGGACTCTCCAATACGCAGGAGCCTGTCGCTTTTTTCATTAATAGAAAAAGAAAAACGTCCTTCTAAGTTGGAAGTAAGGAAGATTTTCAGGCATTTCGATTTTACTGTTACAGGACAAAGTAAAAATATGATTAAACTTACCTTTAAAATATAGTATTTCATATTTTAATGTGCTTTCCCTTATCCTTTGTCCCTGAAGTTTTTATACTTTAAATTATCTTTTATTTCTTTTCTATATTTGAAATACTTTTTTTCATCTCTTTTTTTTTAGTAACTTGTTTATTGTTAATATTTATAAGCTGTTCAATCTCTTTTTTATAATTTTCTATTACACCGTTTAAATCTTTTATCTTTATCTGTCCATCATTTACTCTGGTTTGCAGAAGTTTTTTTTCTTTAGCAAGGTCTGTGAGATTTTTCTCTAATATATTGATTTTTTTTCTCATTTCTCCTGCGTCCCTATTAAAAGCATACTCTTTTTCCGAAAGTTTTTGTTTTAAAGCCTCTCTTTCTCTGTTAAAAATATCATGCTTTTTTTTTATAATTATATTTAATTTTTTTATTTTATTTGAAAGAAATTCTTCAGCTTCTCTGTTTAAGGTTGTAAGTTTTTTAATTTTATCAGTGCTGTCTTTTTTTAAAATTTGATTTGTTTGATAAAGGTTGTCATATTTTTTGTTTAACAAGAGAACTTCTTCAGACATTTTCTTTTTAAAGGATTGGGAATTTGCTCTTATTTTTTCGATTTTAGCATTTTTATCACTTATTTTTTTTTTATAAAAAATATTATCAATTTCTAAAACAGAATTTTCTCTTTCAATCATAACTGTTTTTTTCTTTAAAAGACTGTTTTCAGCTCTAATAATTTCATCTTCCTTTCTGTTTTTGATTATCAAAGATTTAGAGCAGGAAACAATAGTAAATGTGCTTATTATTATAAAAATAAATATTTTTTTTCCCATATGTTTTTCCTGTTTAGTATAATTTTTTTTATATATTACATAAAGAAGATGCAGGGTCAAATTTTCTATTAAGAAATAAAGACTAACTTGCTTTTACAAGTACTTGAGACCTTTGAACAACTCCTATTTTAATGAATCTATCTAGTGCCCGAACGAAAACCGCCATTTTTTCCAATTACGGCGTTGGGCTTAAATTTTAATCCTCAAAATACTCAATGTATTCCTTCGGTTAAAATTTGCACCCGCCTTGTACTTGAAAAAAATTTCAACTTTTCGTTCACGCACTATCTATTCTAACATATTGATTTTATTAGAGACCAATTTTGAAAATTGCTAAATGTTTTTGGGGTATATGCCGGGGATAAGACAGTTAACAAGATGACTATATAACAGCTTTGTAAAAAGTTTATTCTCCTGGTGTTTCCCATAAATTTGAAAACAGATTTTTATGTAATGAAATCTTTTCAAATCAATGGGGAAAAATATTGGGGAAAACACATGGGTAATCCAGCTGATTTCATACCTGTGAAGAGTCTGTAATTTATGGCGGGCAGGCAGCACATACCGAACGAAAAACTTCCGTTGAAAGATAACGGTCTCCACGATCAGGCAGAAGCACAACTACTGTTGATCCACGAGAAAGATCTTGGCCATATTCCATGCCTGCCCACAGGGCAGCACCACTGCTTATACCACAAAAAAGACCTTCCATTAAAGCAAGGTCCCGAACAGTATTAAATGCCTGATCATCATTGCATATAATTTTATTGTCCAGCAGTTCAGGTTTATATATGCCTGGAACAATTGCCTCTTTCATATTTTTTAAACCCTGAATTCTGTGGTTAAGACAGGGTTCAACTCCAACTACTTTGGTTCGTGGGTTTTTTTCTCTAAAGTATTTAGAACACCCCATTAAAGTACCTGTTGTTCCCATACCGGCCACAAACAGATCGGCTTCTCCTTTTGTATCCCTTATAATTTCAGGAGCAGTTGTTTCATAATGGGACAGCCAGTTTGCATTGTTTTTAAACTGATTAGGCATGTAATATTGATCCCCATGCTTTTCAATAATATTATACGCCCGTGCAATAGCTCCGTCAGTCTTTTCGCTGCCAGGTGTAAGCTCAAGTTCAGCACCCATTGCAATAAGTGTAGATCTTCTTTCAATGCTAACACAAGCCGGCAGAGTCAGTTTTATACGAAAACCTAATGCTACTGCAATCATTGCCATGCCTATACCGGTATTTCCTGACGTAGGTTCTAAAATAATTTTATCTTTTGTAAGCACTCCTGTTTCAATAGCTTTTTTTATCATATAATATGCCGGACGATCTTTAACAGATCCACCGGGATTTGATCCTTCAAGCTTCACAAGAATACGAACTCCTGTTTTATCAGAATCCCACATTCTGCATAATTCAACCATAGGTGTGTTCCCTATTGCAGTAACAACACTCATATAAACCTCTTATTGGAATTTGAATTTATATTAATTACACACCCTGTTTCCAGAAGGGAGACATCTCTCTCAAGCGTTCAATTACAGGAGGTACTTTTTCAATAATATAATCTATCTCTTCAATGGTATTATACCTGCACAGACTGAATCGTATGGAGCCATGTGCTGCCGTATATGGTACACCCATTGCTCGTAAAACATGGGATGGCTCTAACGATCCTGAAGTACATGCAGATCCTGAAGATGCGCAAATTCCAAACTGATTTATCATTAAAAGAATTGCTTCACCTTCAACATATTCAAAACTTATATTGGTTGTACCGGGCAGGCGGTTTTTTTTGTCACCATTTATAATGGATTGTGGAATTTTGTTTATCAACTCCCTTTCAAGCCTGTCCCTCAATTGTGAAACCTCAGCAGCCTCTTCCTGCATATGTTCTGCTGCCAGTTCACAGGCTTTTCCCATTCCTATGATCGAAGCAACATTTTCTGTGCCGCCGCGTCGTCCTTTTTCCTGATGACCTCCCATTAAAAATGGTGAAAATCTTGTGCCTTTTTTAACATACAAGACACCTATACCTTTTGGTGCATGTAATTTGTGACCGGATAAAGCCAGCATATCCACAGGAGTTTTTTTAACATCAATGGGAACTTTTCCAACAGCCTGCACAGCATCAGTATGAAAAAGAACATTTCTATCTGCAAGGTTTTGTGCAATATCTTCAATGGGAAAAATCACGCCGGTCTCATTGTTTGCCCACATTATACTAACAATAGCGGTGTCATCACATATACTGTCATAAAGATAATCAAGATCCAAACGGCCTTTACTATCAACAGGAACCGATGTAATCCTGCACCCTTTTTCTGAAAGGGTTGAACACATGCTCCTAACAGCCGGATGCTCCACCCTTGTTGTTATAATATGTTTTTTATCAGGTCTGGTTTCTATTGCTGATACAATGGCAGTATTGTCGCTTTCTGTACCACAACTTGTAAAGATTATCTCCTCTGGTTCAGCATTAATCAAAGTTGCAATTTTTGCCCTGGCATCTTCTCTTTTGGCAGCGATTTCACCGCCAAAGGAATGCATACTGGAGGGGTTGCCATAAAATTCTGAAAAATAGGGGAGCATTTCATTAACAACTTCAGGAGCTGTTTTCGTTGTAGCATTATTATCAACATATACGGTTTTCATCTTGACCTACCTCTTTTACAATAAGTTCAGGAGAAACAAGTTCTTGTATTTTATTTTCAATAAAATTTTTTATGGTCACCTGTGAAGTTTTACAATTAGCACATGCTCCTCTTAACTCTACCAAAACATCAGTACCATCTAAATCAATAAGTTCAATGTTACCGCCATCTTTTTTAAGAACAGGTTTTATTTCCTTTTCAAGAACATCTTCAAGAAGCCTTATTTTTTGAATTGTGGTAAGCTCCTTTGTTTTTTTCTTTTTGACCTGTTTTATTTCCATAACAGAATCAATTATTTCCTGGATTCTATCATGGCAATTTCCGCACCCTCCACCAGCTTTAACATAATCAGTCACATCTTCCAGCAGAGTTAATTTATTTTCGGTTACAGCTCTTTTTATCTCAACATCAGTAACCCCAAAACATTCGCAAACAACGTCGCCCTCTCTCTTTTTTTCAGGTTCACCTTTATAGTATGTTATTGCTTTTTCAAGAGCATCCCTTCCCATGACAGAGCAGTGCATTTTCTCTTTTGGCAGACCTCCAAGATATTCGGCAATATCATCATTGGTTATTTTTCCAGCCTCTTCAATGGTGAGACCTTTTAACATTTCTGTGAGAGCTGATGACGATGCAATTGCACTGGCACATCCAAATGTCTGAAACTTTGCATCACTGACTTTTTCTTTGTCATCATCCAGTTTAAATGTAAGTTTTAAAGCATCTCCACAGGCGAGTGACCCAACTTCACCTATACCGTCAGGATTTTCAATAACACCAACATTTCTAGGATTTATAAAATGATCCTTTACTTTGTCTGTATATTCCCACATGGATTTCTCCTTATCTATATCTTTATTTCTATTTAAAAAAACAAATACCACAACAACAACGCAGTATACCACATTGTCACACTTTTTTGTCAAGATAAAACTGCATGCCAGGAAATAGCTTTTAAAAAAGCAGTAATCGTGTTTTATTTTGTAAATATATTTTTACAGATATCTGAGAAAGCAGAAAAAACAACCTGTCCCATATATGTTACTGCATTAAAAACAGGATGCTTAAGTGTTTTATATGAAACTCCGTCCAACAAACCGTAATCATGAGAGTTTCAATTTTCGTTGTGGCAGATAAAGAATAACCATGCCGGTTATAAAAAAATTAGTTCACAGCTCTTTTTTGATGATTGAATTATATTCAACTCTTTTTCTATACATTTTTATTTTTTAAAGGTTTTGAATTATAAAATATTACCGGAGTATTTGTATTAAAAAGAGAGTTTGTTATTTTTAAAATAGACCAAAAAGATATCAATGGCAGCATAATAACCTGAATCAGAAAAACACCAACATACAAAAATGTAAGTTCCAGGAGATTGTTTATTATGTGACCCATATTGCTGACAGTCTTTACAAGGGCACTCTTAAACTCTATTGTTTTTTGTTTAAGAAATGACGAGCTTTTTTTGATAGTTTCTAAAATCCCATCAAATTCCAGAATTGGAAACTCTTTCAATTTATCAATTTCAGCAAATCCAAGTGCTAACTCTTTTTTTACAGCTGATATTTGACTGGCAAAGTAATGTTTATAAACATAATCATTTACTATGGACGACACAGGAAGACAAAAACGAACAATTAAAATAAAAAACAGGAAGTGTGTAATAGTTTTCTGGAACGATATAAGCTTTTCTTTTTGAACCCATATCAGAATAGAGAGGAAAAACAGGCATATTGAAATCATATATGGGGCAAGTGATACTCCAATCTCATATACCAGCTTTTGAACTCCCAGTGATGTAATTACTATTACAAGAACATCAGACAAACGTTCAGTCATATCATCAATAGGGTCAAGGACTTGTCCCAAAGCCAGTGATATACCAATTCCTGCAGGTTCTAACTGAAGCCTTGACTCCTTAACAATTGAAACAGAAGCATTAATAACTCTACATGCAGCATAGGCTGTCCCTGCCTTAGCTATTGATTCATGAAAATAGCTGTCTGTTTTAGAATCTAAAACTGGAATTCTTAGTCCATTGGAAAATAATAACAATACCGCTGTTAATATCCCAAGGAATGATCTTATTATTTTTTGTTTTACAGATAGTTTCATTTCATATTATATGCATTGATATGTCTGATTCTATCAGACTATCCATTCAAAATAGAACCTTGCAATATCAAAAAAATATTTTTTTACCAAATGATAGCTCACTCTCTTTCCATCTAATATCAGAATATTGCCTGTTATTTATTCCTGCTGGTTTTATATACTCTTCCATAATGTTTTTTTTCAATCTGTTTAAGGAGATCGGTAAAAATGAAATGATGAAAAGGTAAAAAAAAATACCAGTATAATTTCCCAAACAAACTGCAGGTACTAAAATAGGCAATAACAGACAACTGATTTTTACGGCCCTTTGGAATAATTTCAAATTCAAGCCAGGCCTTACCCGGAATTTTCATTTCAGCACGTAATAGTAATCTTGAGTTTTTTTCAATAGCCTCAACTCTCCAAAAATCAACTACATCATTAACATTGATGTTCGAATAGGCCTTTCTTCCTCTTATAGTTCCAACTCCCAAAAGCAAACTGTCTATCAAACCACGGGTATGCCACATCCAATTAGTATTAAACCATCCGGTTTTACCTCCCACCCTGCATAAAGAATTAAATATATCATTGGAGGATTTTTCTGAAATAATTGAGTATTTACATTTGTAAACTGGTTTCTCTTTTAGTTCATGCAACTTAATAGCTAATGTATGGGCAGGCGGATATGCATCAGACCAGCGCGTGTGTATTTTATCCTGTTCTTCTCTGGTTAATGCCCTGACAATTGCTTCGTTGTATCTCAATGTTTCAAAGTTAATATGTGTTTTTATTTTATTATCATCACAGCAAACAACCTCATCTTTAAGCCCTTCTAACAAGCAACTTACAATTTGAGACGGAACTGGTGTGATTAAACTGACAATATAAGAATAGATCTCTAAGTATGAAAATGGTATATAAATAAAAAAAATCTTTTTATTCAGAATTTTGGCAAAACTTTTAAGCATATCTTCATAGGTAAGAATATTCTTACCTCCAATATCAAAGGATTTTCCGGCCATTTCAGGAGTCTCTAATGTACCTATAAGATATTTAATTACATCTCTGATTGCTATGGGTTGGCACCAGTTTTTTGCATATTTTGGCATGAAAAAAACCGGTAATTTTAAAACCAGATGATGAATGATTTCATATGAAGCACTGCCGGATCCAATAATAATAGCAGCTCTTAAAAATGTTACCGGCACATCTCCCTGTCTTAGTTCTTCTGCCACTTTAATTCTGTTTTTCAGATGAAGTGAATGGATACTTTTGACATCTCCAAGACCTCCTAAATAGATAATGTGCTTAATTTTTTTTTTCTCAGCAATAATCCTGAAATTTTTGGCAGCTTGCGTATCTTTATTTTGGAAATATTTACCTCCAAGATATAAAGAGTGAATTAAATAATATGCCGTGTGGATGTTTTCCAGTGCTCTATCCAGGCTCTTTATGTTAAAAACATCTGCTTTAACAACCTCAACCCCGGGCCACCTTTTTTGATATACAGAAACATCTCCTCGTACCATGGCCCTGACCTGATAACCACGACATGGTAATTCACGTAATAAAAGCCCACCTATATAACCCGATGCACCGGTCACAAGGATTTTACCGTTTTCGGGTACTGAATGAGTAGGCAGTTCACTACAAAAAAGATCTTTATTTTTGATATCCATATTTTTTTATTCTGTAACAGCCTGTCGAGATTTTTTTTGCCATTTCTTCTATCTCAAGTTC
Organism: Desulfobacterales bacterium; assembly: GCA_030149595.1. Lineage (GTDB taxonomy): Bacteria > Desulfobacterota > Desulfobacteria > Desulfobacterales > DAOWNP01 > DAOWNP01. The sequence goes on along the minus strand of JASFBI010000015.1, from coordinate 2,176 downwards.
GGGTTTTTTTAGATGTGGGCATGGCAATGCATGCAATTTTAAAATCTGTTTTTCCAACAAACTCTTTTTCGTTCAGGCATTATCTAATATTTTACGTACGCTTTTAACAAGAGATGTTACAGTATACGGTTTATGAAGAAAATAAACACCTTTTTCTAAAATCCCCTGCTCAATAATATAATTATTAGTATAACCAGAAACATAAAGAGTATTAATCTTCGGGAATATTTTTTTGATTTCAAGAGACAGCTCTTTACCATTTATTCCAGGCATTATCAAATCTGTAACAAGCATATCAATATGTATATTTTCTACTTTTATTAATTTTAAAGCATCTGTTCCATTTTGAGCTTCATAGACATGATATCCGAAATTAGTTAAAGCTGTTTTTGCATAATTTCTAACACCTTCATCATCTTCTGTTAACAATATACTTTCATGACCATTGAAATCATCTTTTTTTACAGCACCCTTTTCTATCTCAGATACAATTTCTTTATCTGTTGATGGCCAGTAGATTTTAATTGTTGTACCCTTATCTGCTTTGCTATAGACTTCAATACTCCCTTTGTTCTGCTTAACAATTCCAAATACAGTTGCAAGTCCTAAACCTGTTCCCCTGCCAAGCTCTTTTGTTGTAAAAAAAGGATCAAAAATATTATTTTTAATTTTTTCGCTTATTCCATGGCCGCTGTCACTTACAGATATCAGGTTATGATAACCAATCATACTGCCCAAGTGACATGAAACATAGAGTTCATCTAAAAAAACAAGGCTGGTTTCAACTGTTATTTTCCTGGTATCGTCTCTGTCTCTTTTTTGAATTATCGCATCCCGTGCATTTATAATTAGATTGATTAAAACTTGCTCAATTTGTGTAGGATCTGCTTTTATTTTTGGAAGCCCAGTGGCTAATATCATTTCAATAGAAATATCCTTCTCTATTAAGCGCTGCAGCATTGTATCCAAATTGGAAATAACATTATTAATATCCAAAATCTTTGGCTTAATAATCTCTTTTCGACTAAATGCCAGAAGTTGACGGGTTAAACGACCAGCTTTCCTTCCTGCTTTAAGAATTTCATGTATTTTATTTAATATTGGATGGTTTTCGCCAATTTTCATCAATACAAGTTCAGCATTGCCATTAATTATTGTTAACAGGTTATTAAAATCATGGGCAATACCGCCTGCCAATATACCAACTGATTCCATTTTTTGTACCTGTAAAAGTTGCTCTTCCAGTTTTTTTCTTTCATCTATATTACGTAAAGAACCAACTACCTTTAACGGCTCTCCCTGCTCATCCCTTAATAATACAGAATTTGCAGAAACAAAAAACAAACTTTTGTCCTTGTTTTTCATTGCTATTTCAAAATCATATACTTTATCTGATTTAAGAACTTTTCCTAAAAATTTTTTTCTTATAGAAGGCCCCGTATAAAATAAAGAGATTGGTTTTCCGATTAATTCATCTCTTTTATAAAGTGAAAAATATTCTACAGATGGACTTATCTCAATAATTGTACCATCTAAATTAATTTCGTAGTATACATCTTGAATATTCTCAAAAATATACCTGTATTTTTTTTCACTCTCCACAAGCTCTTTGTTTATTTTTTCTACCCCAGTCTTTAATAAGTTAATACGATCAACAAGTGCCAAAGATAATAAACCTACTAAAAAGATAATTCCAAACAAGGGTCCATATTCAGTGAAAAAATTACTCGGTAAAAGGCCTAATCGAGTCAGCGCAGTAATAATTCCAGTGATTATTAATATTACTATGCCAAACAAAAAATACCGTGCAGGCTGATAGCCCTGCTGCCATGATCTAAAACCTGCTATCAAAATAATAAAAGGAATAAATAATGATAATAACACTATTGGCTGAATGATAATGCCATAATTTGTAAATGGGACCAGGATTGTTAGCATCACCGATATCACCAGTAAAGCATTGATAATTTGATGCAGCTTGTAAAAACTGGCTTTTAAAAGCAAAAAAGTATCGGTGAAAATTAAAATACAAGTAAGCAGTAAAGCATTAAAGAGAGGGACAGCGAGATGATTCCACCAAATCAGGTTAGGCCAGAGATACTGATAGGCAAGACCTCTTTGTGATAGAACAAACACGAGAAAAGTAAATACACTTAGTGTGTAATATAAATAGCTT
>JASFBI010000270.1 GCA_030149595.1 Desulfobacterales bacterium | reverse complement strand
ACAAAATTATCAACATCAGCAGAAGTCCTGGCAATACATGGCTCATTGATCATAGGCACAGTTCCTTTACGAAAACCAATGACCATATCCACCTTTCCATCTTCCAGGAGGCTTTTTGCTATTTCCTTAATTTTATCTATATATCCAATCATGTTAAGCTACCTTAGCCTTTTTTTTTCACAAATTGTTTATTTGGACCTAAAGCCTTAACTTCAGATGTTACCTTTTTAACTACATCAACAAACTTTGTAGCTTCCGCTGAAGAAACCCACGAAAAATGCAGTCTGCCAGGCTCAATCCCCATAAACTCAGCAAGATTATTAAATAAGTTAAATTTTCTTCGTGCGTAATAATTACCGTCCAGGTAATGACAGTCGCCAGGATGTCAACCTGACACCCATACACCATCAGCTCCCTCACGAAGAGCAGCCAGAGCAAATTTAGGACTCATTCTCCCTGTACACGGTATCCTTACAACCCTTATATTAGGCGGATACTGCATCCTGCCCACACCTGCCAAATCAGCAGCTCCGTAACTGCACCAGTTACAAAGAAAACTAACTATTTTAGGTTCCCAATCTGACATAATTAATATCTCCATTTTCTACCCTTTATAAATAGAGCCCAAAAACTACATTTCTAATTAAGACTCTATTTAATTTAAAGAGCAATTTATATTTATACTGCTTCTTTTAAAGCATAAATCTGTGCAAAAATCTGATCATTATCAAACCCTTTAAGGTTGATTGCTCCAGAACGGCAGGATGCAACACACAAACCACATCCCTTACATAAAACAGGATTAATCTGAGCTTTACCTGTAAAAGGTCCCTCTTCAATATATGAAGGTGCAGAATATGGACAAATTGATATACAAACTCCACAAGAACTGCAATTCATAGAAAAAATTTTTGCAATAGTACCAATAGTATTGGTCTTTTTCTTGGCAAGCAGTGTTATTGCTCTTGAAGCAGCTGCCTTTCCCTGAGCAACAGACTCCTCTATGGGTTTCGGGTAATGAGCTAAACCGCATAGAAAAACACCATCTGTTGCAAACTCAGAAGGTCCAAGTTTTGCATGTTTTTCCACAAACATACCGTCATCGTTTACAGGCACCTTATAAAAACCTGCGATCTTCTTGTTGTTTGGGGGTAAAATTGCAGTTGCAAGTGTAAGAAGATCAACTTCAATCTCTACTGGCAGCCTTAAAACATGATCTACAATATTGATAATAAGCCTGCCATCTCTGTTAATAACCTCAGGCTTATTATCAACAGAATATTTTATAAAAATTACCCCTTCCTGACGAGCTTGTTTATAAAGATACTCTCTCTCGCCAAATGTCCTGATATCTCTATACAATATATATATATTCATCTCAGGATTAAGTTTTTTAAGTTCAAGAGCATTTTCTATGGAATGAGTACAACAAACCCTTGAGCAATAAGGTCTGTCCGGTTCTCTTGAACCAACACATTGAATAAATGCTGCTGAATTTATTTTAGAAAGTTCAGGGTCATTATTTATAAACCTTCTATCAAGTTCAAGACTGGTTAATACTCTTTCATCGCTTTTATAGTTGTATTCATCAGGCTCCAGTGCAGACGCTCCTGTTGCAACAATAGAAACACCATACTCTATATTTTTCTCTTCCCCGCCTGTTGACAAAATTGATCTGAAATTACCAACAAATCCATCTGTACTTACAATCTCGGTTTCAAGATAAACTTTGATTTTTTCATTGCTCTCTACTTTATTAATAAGAGCAGTAAGATTCTCCTGAACATATTCACCTGAAGCAGTTTTATAAATATTTAAAGCCTGACCACCCAAAACATCACTTTTTTCCACAAGATGGACATTATAGCCTTGTCCTGCCAGGCTTTGTGAAGAAGTAAGCCCTGCAATTCCACCGCCTATAACTAAAGCCTCCTGGTTAATTTCCAGTTCAGCTTCTTCCAGTGGCTCCATCAAAGCTACCTTGGAAACCGCCATTCTGACCAGATCCATTGCTTTTTGTGTAGCAAGTTCAGGATTGTTTTTATGTACCCATGAATCCTGATTTCTAATATTAGCCATTTCAAACAGATATTTATTCAAACCCGATCCAATAAGAGTTTCCTGAAATAACGGCTCATGGGTTTTAGGAGTACATGCAGCCACCACAACCCTGTTTAGATTCTTGCTCTTTATAATATCTGCCATTGCATCCTGAGTATCCTGGGAACAACTATAAAGATTATCACCAACATATTCTACATAGGGTAAACTTGCTGCATAATCTCTTACAGCTTCAACATCAACAACACCTGCTATATTTATACCGCATTTACAGACAAAAACCCCAATTTTAGGAGGATCTCCCACAACAGGTGTTTCCGGAACAACCTCCTTGACTGTTGTCAGGCTGTTTCTTGCTGAACTTAAAATCTCTCCGGCATCAGATGCTGCAGCACTGGAATCAACAACAGACTGAGGTATATCCCTTGGACCTGCAATTGAACCACAAATATATATACCTTCCCTTGAAGTGGCAACAGGATCAAATGCAGATGTTTTTGCAAAATTACCCACCGTTAAATCAATATCAAGATCATTTGCAAGTTTAACAACTTCAGGCGGTGTCTCAAATCCTGTAGATAAAACAATCATATCAAAAACTTCTGTTATTAATTTACCAGCTTCATCAACATAACGAACTTCCAGATCATCAGTTCCAAACACCGGCAAAACAGAATGGATCCTGCTATTTACAAATCGGACACCTTTATCTTTGGCATTGTCATAATATCTTTCAAAATCTTTGCCATGCGTTCGTATATCCATGTAAAATATAGCACAATCAAGATCATTCCCTGCATGCTCTTTTGCTATGGCAGCCTCTTTTATGGCATACATACAACATACTGATGAACAATAAGCATTGTCACACTTATTTACATCTCTTGAACCAACACATTGAAACCATGCAATCTTTTTAGGCTCTTTTTTATCAGAAACTCTTGCAAGATGTCCCATGGTAGGCCCTGAAGCAGATAAAATCCTTTCAAATTCAAGTGCTGTTACAACATTTTTATGAGATGCATAATTATAAAAATCTAATTTAGAAGGATCAAAAGACTTAAATCCGGGAGCAAGGACTATTGAACCAACATTTAAAGTCAGCTCTTTCTCTTTTTGTTCATAATCAATGGCTCCTGCTGGACAGACTTTTGCACAATTTCCACATTTTCCCCTTGTAAGATAAATACAATTTTCAGGATCAATACAATACTTTAAAGGTACTGCCTGGGCATATTCAACATAAATAGCCTTGCGTTGAACCAATCCTGAATTATAAACATCCACAACTTTTTTAGGACATTTTTCACTACATAACCCACAGGCGATACATTTAGATTCATCAATATACCTTGGATACTGTGTAAGATTGATTGTAAAGTTTCCTGCATCTCCTGCAACCTGTTTTACTTCACTCAGGGTAAGCAGTTCAATATTTAAGTGCCGGCCGACCTCGACCAGTATAGGTGAAATAATTCACATTGCACAATCATTAGTAGGAAACGTCTTGTCCAATTGAGCCATAACTCCGCCAATAGACGACTTTTTTTCTACAAGATACACATAATAACCTGCTTCAGCAAGATCAATTGCTGATCTCATCCCGGCTATACCACCACCTATAACCATTACAGAACCAATGACATCCTTTGACATGGCTTTTTATCTCCTAAATTATATTATTCTGAAACAAAAACATCTATATTTGTTTAGCTCTGATTTAACTCTGACAAAAATTCTTCTTTTTTATATTATTTTTTGATTAAAATATAAAAGTATATTTTTAAACAATTAAAACAGATATTGTCAATCAATTTTCTATTTTTTAATGATTTTTACACAACAATCCAGCTTTTTTATAATTAACCCTAATTTTTATCTAAATTCATTCGA
>JASFBI010000269.1 GCA_030149595.1 Desulfobacterales bacterium | reverse complement strand
TGCGGAAAGCTGGTGGATGTGTGGTAAGTAATGATATTGTAATGTATGATTCATGCGTTTTTGGTTTTTGTTACTGTTATGCCTGTAAAAACTTTAATACTGCTTATAAAAATTAGAAAAATCACATTCCTGAATCATTGTCTTTATTATAACCGGCATGGCCGGAGCATGGTTATTCTTTATCGGCCACAACAAATTATAAAATAAAGGAGATATAAGATGAAGGCAAAAAAAAATAGATGCAGATCTTTACTGTTTTTTTTACTATCTGCTGCGTCTGCATTTATTGTTCTTTTTGCATATACACCTGCTTCAACTGCATCTGAACCCATAGTTATAGGTATAGCAGGGGCGCATAGCGGAGATCTTGCTTCATATGGTATTCCCACTCTAAGAGCTGCAAAATTGATAATAGATGAAAGAAATGCAAAATGCGGAATAAATAACAGAAAAATAAAACTGCTTATAGAAGATGATGTCTGCAAACCTGAAATAGCCGTTAATACAGCTACAAAGCTTATATCAGAAGGAGTTCATGCAGTAATAGGACATATATGCAGCGGGGCTACCAAGGCTGCAGCAGGCATTTACAGGGATGTAAAAATTGTTGTCATTTCACCATCTGCAACCAACCCTGGCCTGACACAAAGCAGACATTACCCTAATTTTTTCAGAACAATAGCACCAGATGATGTTCAGGCAAGACTTGAAGTTGACTTTGCCATAAATGTATTAAAGGAGATGCCATAGGAGTCGGTTTTTCTATGTATCAGGTTAAAGATGGTACTTTTGTTGAGATAAAACAGGCTTTATAAAAAAATATGGAATATTTTGCAGAACTTTTTTTAGGCGGTCTCACAAGGGGCAGTATTTATGCACTAATAGCCATAGGCTATACCATGGTATACGGAATTATTGAGCTGATTAATTTTGCCCATGGTGAAATAGCCAATATCCCCAAACCCTCTTTTTTTGGTGTTGACCTGTCTTTATATGAAACAACTCCCTACATGTATTTTATAATGATATTACTTGTTTGTTTAACTGTTTTTGTGGTTAACAGGCTTGAAGATTCCAGAATAGGCCGGGCATGGATAGCATTAAAAGAGGATGAGGTCGCATGTCAGGCTATGGGAATTGATAAAACAAAAACAAAGCTTTATGCCTTTGCCACAGGAGCTGCCTGGGCAGGTATAGCAGGAGTTGTTTTTGCTGCAAAAACTTCATTTATCAATCCTGCAAGTTTTACCTTTTTAGAGTCTGCCATAATTCTTTCCCTGATTGTTTTAGGGGGTATGGGTTCTATTGTCGGAGTGATCTTAGGTGCTTTAATTTTTATTCTGCTGCCGGAATATTTAAGGGCATTTTCAGATTACAGAATGCTTGTTTTTGGAGCAGCAATGGTGCTTATGATGGTTTTCAGACCCCAGGGAATAATAAAAAAAAACGCCGCTTTTATAAAATCTCAAATTCAGACGGAAAAAAAGCATAGATGAATCCTGTATTAGAAGTTTCAAAACTATCCATGAATTTTGGTGGATTAAAGGCCATTGAAAATATATGTTTAGAGATATTTCAAAATGAGATTGTATCTTTAATAGGGCATAACGGAGCAGGAAAAACCACATTTTTTAACTGTATCACAGGAATATATAAACCGGTTTCAGGAGATGTTTTTATTTCACCTTTTCCCCAAAAAACAGAAAAAGAGAGAATCAACGGATTAAAACCCAATATTATTACAAAAAAAGGCATGGCAAGAACTTTTCAGAACATCAGGCTTTTCCAAAACATAACTGTGCTTGAAAATGTTATGATAGGTCGTCATGTTAGAACACATGCAGGAATAATAGCATCTGTTCTAAAGCTCAAAAAAACAAGAAGGGAAGAGAGAGAAATAGTAGAAGAGAGCTTCAAAATATTAGAAAAAACAGGCATAGAAAAATTTGCAGATGAAAAAGCGTCCAATCTTCCCTACGGAGCACAGAGAAAACTGGAAATAGCAAGAGCTCTTATGGCGCGCCCCAGGCTTCTTCTTTTAGACGAACCATCATTAGGCCTTGCACCTATTATGGTAAAACAGATGTTTGAAATAATAAAAAAAATTAATGAAGAGAACAGTACCACTGTTTTTTTGGTGGAACAAAATGCTAATCTCGCTTTAAAAGCCTCTTCCCGGGGTTATGTTATGGAAAACGGGAAAATCATTTTCAGCGGACCATCCAAAGAGCTTATAAAAAATAAAAAAATAAAATCAGCCTATCTTGGTTTGTAAAAACAAAAGAACTTATTTCATCCCAAATAAAGGAGAAAATTATCATGTCACATATATTACAGTTAGTAAAAGAGAGAGATCCCCTTGAAAAAGAATTTCACCAGGCAGTACAGGAGGTTATAGATACAGTAGAGCCTGTACTGGAACGAAATCCCCAGTATCTCAAAATGGGTATTTTAGAAAGAGTAACTGAACCTGAAAGAGTTATCATGTTTCGCGTTCCATGGATAAATGATGCAGGCCAGGTATATGTAAACAGAGGATTCAGGGTGGAAATGAACAGTGCCATAGGGCCTTATAAGGGAGGGCTTAGATTTCATGCTTCAGTTACCCTAAGCATTTTAAAATTTCTGGCCTTTGAACAGGTTTTTAAAAATGCTCTTACAACACTCTCCATGGGAGGTGGTAAAGGAGGATCTGATTTCGATCCAAAGGGAAAATCAGATCACGAGATAATGAGATTTTGCCAGAGCTTTATGTGTGAGCTTTATCGTCATATAGGTCAAAATACAGATATTCCAGCAGGAGATATAGGCGTAGGAGCAAGGGAGATAGGTTATTTATTCGGGATGTATAAAAGGCTGAAAAATGAATTCACAGGAGTACTCACAGGTAAAAATCTTGCCTGGGGCGGAAGCCTTATAAGACCTGAAGCTACAGGTTACGGCAATGTTTATTTTGCAGCAGAAATGTTAAATACAAAAAATAAAACATTTGAAGGGAAAAAATGCCTTGTTTCAGGTTCTGGAAATGTTGCACAGTTCACAACGGAAAAAATAATAGAGCTTGGAGGTACAGTTCTTACCCTGTCTGACTCTTCAGGCTATATTTATGACGCATCAGGCATAGATACTTCAAAATTGTCCCATGTAAAATATATAAAAAACATGAAACGGGGACGCATAAAGGAGTATGTTGAAAAGTACAAAGATGCTGTTTATACACCCTTTGACAGCTCTACTGGCTATAATCCTTTGTGGAATCACAAATCCGACTGTGCCCTCCCCTGTGCCACACAAAATGAAGTAAATGAAAAAGATGCCCAAAATTTAATGAAAAATGGAGTTATGCTTGTAAGTGAAGGAGCTAATATGCCCTGCACCATAGAAGCTGTCAATATTTTTATTGACAAAAAAATCTTATATGCACCGGGTAAAGCGTCCAACGCAGGTGGCGTTGCTGTATCCGGACTTGAAATGGCTCAAAACAGCATGCGGCTCAGCTGGCCGGCAGAAGAAGTTGACAACCGATTAAAAATGATCATGAAAAACATACACAAAACCTGCCTTGATGCTGCAAGTGAATACGGAAAAGATGGTAACTATCTTGCGGGAGCAAATATTGCAGGGTTTACAAAAGTGGTCAATGCCATGATAGATCAGGGAGTGGTGTGATTTTCAAATACGATTTTATAATTTATACTCTTTTTCCTAAAATTTTCCAAAAAGAGACAGTTAATAACTTCTAAAAAAATAGCTGTCAGAAAAAGATATTTACACCAGGCTCATTCAGCCAGTTTTTCCCCAAAAGCTGGCTGGAATCCAGCTCGCTACCTGCTGCCGTGACAGCCAAAACTGGTAAAAACCACAGATGAAGTTAGCCCATATGTAAATTCAGGTGAGTATGTAACTAGTGCCCGAACGAAAACCGCCATTTTTTCCAATTACGGCGTTGGGCTTAA
>JASFBI010000268.1 GCA_030149595.1 Desulfobacterales bacterium | reverse complement strand
TATGAGTCAAGAGGTGTGAGCTCTTTTTTATTCAGTGTGTTACAAATGTTTGCAAGAGCTGTAACTGTGTCCATAATAATTGGACCACGTCCTGCTTTCATTTCGAAAAGCATCAAAGGATTACGCAGACATGTAGGTGTAATGGCTGCTGTTCCATAAGGAGCATATCTTTCAAGCTCAGCTTTAACAGCATCAGTTTGAACAAAATCTTCACCAAGACCATTTTGCAGTTTAGCTTTGAAAAGAAGAAACCATGCTCCAACAGGACCATATCCATCTTTAAAACGTGCTGGGGTGAATCTGTTTTCCATCATGGAAAGTTCAGCACCAGCGCGAAGTGCCATAGTATATGTAGAACCTGCATTCCATACAGGATACCATGCACGACCTTTACCCTCACCAACTGAACGTGGCTGATAAATATTTACAGCACCACCGCATGCAACCATCATGGTTTTTGCTTTTATGATGTAAACTATATTTTCACGTGTTGAAAATCCAACAGCACCAGCAATCTGATTAGGATTGTTTGCATCTGTCAACAGCTCAACAATAAAAACTCTTTCAAGGATATTGTCATCGCCAAGGGCAAGTTTTGCAGCTTCAGCAACGATTCTCTTGTAAGATTCACCGTTGATCATTATCTGCCATTTACCAGTACGAACAGGAGCAGCACCTGATTTTAAAGTACCTAATTTAAGACCCTGTTTTCCGTTTAAATTTTTGTTGTCGTCTGTTTTTTTCCACATGGGAAGTCCCCATTCTTCAAACAGATGAACAGAATCATCAATATGACGACCAAGATCAAAAATCAAATCTTCACGAACGATACCCATAAGGTCATTTCTAACCATTCTTACATAATCTTCACATTTATTATCACCAATATATGTGTTGATTGCTGAAAGTCCCTGGGCAACAGCTCCACTTCTCTCCATAGATGCTTTATCACAGAGCAGAACGCTCATGTCGCCACACCATTTTTTAACTTCAAATGCAGTACCGCAGGCTGCCATTCCGCCGCCAACGATAAGGATATCAACTTCTTTTTCTACCACTTCAGGATCTTTTACAGCTTTAAGCTCTCCCAATGGTTTATTAGGTATTCCCATTCGTGCCCTCCTAAAAAAATATATATGCTATTTTAAAATTTATAGTTTTACTATGCTAATTCAGTTGGTCCTGATAAAACTGTTCCGTCAGCTTCTTCTGTTGCAAGAAGGTTGCTGCTGATGTCTTTACCAATAAGCTCAGTATACGCATTTGCAGTTCCTTCAGGGGTAGTTCTGATAGGAAACTTAAATCTTTTTATTAAACCATTTCTGAACTTACATGTCCACATTACATCTTCTGTACCCATCATAGGCATAATACTGCTTCCCAAAGGTACAAAGTCAGAATATCCTCTTACTTCTATTGCCTGTGTAGGGCATATCTTTACACAGGAAAAACATTCCCAGCACTGATCTGGCTCTTGGTTATAAGCTTTCATAGCATTTGGATCTAAAACCATAAGATCGTTGGGACAGATATACATGCATGCTGTTTTGTCCCCACCTTTACAGCCGTCACATTTTTCAGTAATTACAAAGCTAGGCATTAAAATACCTCCTAATTAAATGATTTAAATTATTGTGTTGTACTATATAAGCAATTATAAAAATAATTTCTTTATAAAGCACCCCCTTCCTAAATCGTATGAATAAATTTTAATATGTAGAAAAATTAATATAATCTATATATCAATTTATAATTTCAATAGTTAAGAAATAAGGGCTTAAAATATCACCGGCAAAAAATCTTGTCAAGAACTTTTGGTTGACTTTTTTTGTATGCATTGTCAAATCAAAAAAATATTTAATTTGATTTTTTTTTGATTTGACAATAAAAAATATTACTTTGATAATACAGATTTTTTTAAAAGTACATAAAAAAAATATTAATTATAGATTTTCAGGAAATTATAAAAATACTCTAAGGAATTATATTATGGATAATGAGACGCTCCCCCTTTTAATTAGTGATTCATTTGATTTTGATTGCAATACAAGGCTTTCATGTTTTAATGAGTGTTGTAAGGATCTTAATCAGTTTTTAACACCCTATGATATTATTCGTCTTAAAAAGAACTTGAATCTTACATCAGGTGAATTTTTAAAAACTTATACGCAAAGTCATACAGGACCTGAGTCAGGTCTTCCTGTTGTTACATTAAAACCTAAAGAAAATTCAGGGTGGCTGTGTCCTTTTGTGACAGATGCAGGATGTCTTGTTTATGAAGACAGGCCTGCTTCATGCAGAACATATCCACTTGCAAGGATGATTTCAAAGTCAAGGGAATCAGGTGAAATAACCGAAAGATATGTGCTGATTAAAGAGTCTCACTGTAAGGGACACTGCGTTAAAAAGTCCCAGACAGTAAGTGTGTGGAACAGGGATCAGGAGATTGATGAATATAACAGGATGAATGATCCAATGATGGAGATAATAAGTATTAAAAATAGGTTGAATATTAAAGCTCTGGATGAAAAAACAGGATATTTTTTTTATACAGCATGTTATGATCTGGATAATTTTAGAAAAAATGCAGTAGCTAATGGATTGTTAGATGTATTTAGTGTAAAAAGAGATGATGTTTTAACTTTGGAAGATGAAAAACTTCTTCTTCTTGCCTATAACTGGGTTGTTAAGATTCTTTTTAAGGTTTAGAAAGATGGCAGCTGTTTATAATAGAGAATAGCTGCTGATGTTTTGGCGGGCATTGAAGCTAAGATATATCTGTTGTATTTTTCTATACCCTATCTAAATATTCTGTAAAAATGTACAGGTAGATGATATGAGTAGATTTTTAAACATAATTTACTATTTAAATATATATTATGAAACTAACTAATAAAGTGGCTCTTGTTCTGGGGGGTGTCAAGGGTATTGGCAGGGCAATTGCTCTGGCTCTTGCAGGGCATGGGGTTAAATTAGCAGTTACCTATTATGACTGGGACGAGGAGTTCTCAAAATTAAAAGAAGAGTTAGAAAAAACAGGTGTTGAATATCTTATTTTAAAACAGAATCTTCTTGAAACTGAAAGTATTCCCGTTATGGTTAAAAGAGTCGCTGATAAATTTGGTGGAATTGATATTTTGCTAAATAATATTGAGCGTGGAGGATGGCCTGTTGTACATGGAAAATATATTAAAGAGCAATGGGATCTTGAGTTTGAGACAACTTTAAGGGCCAAGTGGTGGGTATTTGATTCAGTGTTGTCCTATTTAAAAAACTCAAAGGATGGAGTTGTTATAAATTTTTCATCCATAGCAGGTATTGTGGGGAGGTCAGGCCCTGCAAGTCTTATTTTTAATGATGGTTATGCTGCTGCAAACAGAGGTGTTTTATCCTTAACAGAAACCTTTGCACGTCTTGGTGCGCCTTATGTACGTGTAAATGAAATTATGTTAGGTATTTTTGATACCAGGCATGGCTTGGGTACAAGGGGGTGGTCTCTCTTAAAGGAAGATCAGAAAAAAGCTATTCTTGACCATACTCTTTTAAAGCGGACAGGTTCATTTGATGATATTATAAAAGCTGTTTTGTTTATTATAAGGGATGCCCCCTATATGACAGGAAGTGTAATAAGACTTGACGGTGGATATGTACTGGCAGGGGAGACTGTTTGTAATATGCCTGAAGGGGTTGTTTAATGCTTTTTGTACTATATATAATAGCCCATGCGTTGTTATTCTCTGTCGAAAGAGTATGAACAAGAAACTCCTTTGGCAAGTATTTTTCTGATATCATTTAAGATTCTGCAATTGTTAAAACAGACAGGGAACTCTTTTGCCCGTGTGCATTTTGAGCAGGGGCTTTCCATAAGCATGCCTACATCAAAATCAAATTTATCTCTTATAATTGCATTTTTATTCATAAATTACACCTGAAGAAACTTTTTATATAACCGGCATGGCC
>JASFBI010000267.1 GCA_030149595.1 Desulfobacterales bacterium | reverse complement strand
CAAAAAAATTCACACTTTAAACAAACTGGCTCTTATAATGATAAAAGCTGACACCGATTTTAATCTGAATATTCATACTTTTTCCAAAGTTACAAAAAAAAAAGTATTTGCTGTATTTATACTTTTTCTCACTATTACTATTATATATAGTAATAGTTTTAATTGTGGCTGGCATTTCGATGATTTCTCAAATATCGTTAACAATCCTAATATCTCAATTAATTCATTCAGTAAAGATCAGATAATAAAAACATTTTACGGTACAAATAATACAGGAACAAGATTAAGCAGGCCACTGTCTTTTTTTACATTTGCCATAAACAAATACTTTCATGGCAATAAGGTTTTTGGCTATCATATAGTAAATTTTACCATACACATAATTACAGCTGTTTTTTTGTATTTACTGATATATAAAACACTTTGTATGCCAAAACTAAAAAACAGATACAAAAAAAATGCACATTCTATAGCCTTTTTATCCTCTTTTATCTGGGCAACTCACCCCATAAACGTTACTGCAATAACTTATATAGTCCAAAGAATGGCCTCCATGGCCGCTATGTTTTTTATTATCTCTCTTTATTTTTATGTCAAAGGCCATACAGTAAATAACAGGCAAAAATTTGTCTTTTTTTTCCTCTCTGCCATTTGTGGTATGTTATCTTTTGCAAGTAAGGAAAATGCAGTAATGCTCCCTTTTATAATTTGGCTGTATGATCTTTATTTTATTCAATCCATAAAAAAAAACATTAAAAAAAATCTGATTTTTGCCGGCAGTGCAATCCTTATAATAATTATTTTAGCATTTATAAATATAAATTTTAATTCAATTTTACAGGGATATGAAAACAGACCATTTACAATTATCCAAAGAGTGCTCACCCAGCCAAGAGTTATTATTTTTTACATTTTTCAACTGTTATATCCTGTGAGTGATAACTTTGCTCTAATCCATGACATTGAAATATCAACATCCTTATTTAATCCTTTTACCACTTCTCTCTCTATTTTATTTATTATAAGCTCTGTTTCAGCTTGTATCTATTTTTCAAAAAAACAGCCTGTCATCTCTTTTTGCATAATCTTTTTCTTTTTAAATCATCTTGTAGAAGGCTCGATTCTTCCTTTGGAGCTTATTTACGAACACAGAAATTATCTACCTGCAACTCTATTTTTTGTACCTTCAGTAATATTTATAATCTATATTTTAGACTACTTTTCATATAAACCTCAAATTCAATATTTTATAGCTGGATCTATAGCTCTTTTGCTTTCATGCCAGGGGCATACTACATATTATCGCAACACTCTTTTTAAAAATGAGTTAACACTCTGGCATGATAATGTAGCCAAAGCTCCAAATTTAAGCAGAACTCACAATAATTTAGGAAAAGTTTACTTTAACTGCATGATGTATGAACAAGCATTTCATGAGTTCATAACAGCAGAAAAATTAAACAAAGATGTAAATTATTCTCAATTAAAAGTTATTCAATATAATCTTGGCCTGTACCATTTTTATGTAAAAAAAGAGTATATCAGAGCCCTGTTTTACTTTAAAAAAGCACTGTATTACCCTAAAGCCATAGCAGCAATCGCTATGATAAAATTAAAACAGGGCAAAACAGATGAAGCCTACAATCTTGTCTATAACGCTCTTTGTGTATCCCCTCCGGCATACATGGCAATTCTTACTAAAAATTTAAGCATTATCTGCTTTAAGCAGGGTAAAATAGATCAATGTATAAAATATGCAAAAGAAGTATTAAAACTCAGACCAAACTCCATTGAAATTTACAAAATACTTGGATCCGCATATAAAAAAAATATAAAATATAAAGAAGCTGCAAACAGTTGGGAAAAATTCTTAAACAAAAATCCAGATTCTTTTCCTGCAAACTTAGCTCTTGCTGAGATATACTTTTTAACAAACAAACAACAAAAACTTAAAAAAACTGTAAATAGTATTATATTTTTATCAGGAAAAGAGTCTGTTAAATCAAAAATAGATAAAATCATTCAAAAAAAAGAGTTAAGCACTTATATTCCAGATTATACTCTTTTATCCTTTATAATAAAAAAAGAGTTAAATAATAAGATAAAAGCCTTGTAAACCTTGTATTTTTAGATTCTCTTTTATAGAGTTTTACTTTCAGTTACTCGGACGTCTCCAGCTCCCTGTAGCGACACCTGTAACCGGCGCTTTACCTTCTGCTTTAATATCAACATTATCTGAATCTGATGCTGTAAAAGTAAGTGAATAATCTCCAGCATCTGTACTTATTACATCAGCATCATCTAAGTCAGTTGCAAGTGGTATTTCACCATTGCTCAATATAAGCTGGGCAGCTTTCATGGAGAGTCTTGACTGGGCTTCTGCTACTGCCTGAAGAGCTGCTTTATCCCGGGCTTCATCAGTAAGATTCATAAATTTGGGAACAGCTACAGCAGCCAAAATACCAAGGATAATCAAAACTGCAATAATTTCAATTAGCGTAAAACCTTCCTCACTTTTAAGTAAATACCTGTTGTCCATTACAAACCTCCTATTTTGATAATAATAATTAGAAAATAATATTAACTGCTGAGTATTAAATTAAATAAAGCCAAGAAAATAAAACATAGCTTTATTTTTAATTACTTTACCATTTTTGTTAAATCCCACATGGGTAAAAATATTGCCAAAGCAAAAAAACCTATTATAACAGCAAGACATACAGTTAAAACAGGTCCTATTGCTTCTGACAACTGTTTAACACTATATTCCACCTCAGAATCATAGTGAATTGAAATCTCATTCAACATTTCAACCATATTCCCTGACTCTTCTCCAATGGCTACCATATTAACCACCATAGGAGGAAAATAATTTGATGCCTTAAGAGGAGCCGAAATCCCATGACCTTCTGACAGCATGCTTCCAATTTTATCAAATTCTCTGGATATAGCTTCATTACCCATTGTAGCAGAAAGAATATCCAGAGAATCTAAAATAGAAATTCCACTAGCCTGGAGAATAGAAAAAATACTTGCAAATCGTGACATTACACTTTTTATAACAAGATCTCCAATAATTGGAATTTTCATTTTTAGAACATCAAAAAAATATTGCCCGTTTTTCGTTTTATTATAATAATACAAACTCCCAGCAATAAGTATTACACCACAAATAATAAACGGCCAGTAAGCATTCAAAACATGATATAAAACAATACATATTTTTGTGGGAAGCGGTAGGACTAACCCTGCTTTTTCAAAAATATGAATAAATTTTGGAATTACAAATGTAAGAAGTACCAAAAAAGCAACACCAAGAAATAAAATAACAATTATGGGGTACTGAAGAGCAGCTTTTACATCAGATTTTACCTTGTGCTCATGTTCTAAGATATAAGTTAACCGCTCTAAAACATCAACAAGGGAACCACTGGTTTCTCCTGCACGAATCATACTACAGTAGATATTTGGGAAAATCTTATCATGTTTTATAAAAGCATCATAAAGTGTTGCCCCCTCCTTTATGTCTTTTCGTATTACTTTTATTATCTCTTTCAGTTTAGAATTTTCAGTTTGACTCTCTAATATCTGTAACAAATCTATTATGCCAACACCAGCTTTAAGCATAGTTCGAAACTGCTTTGTAAAAATAATTATTTCACCAAGTTTTACAGAAGTTAAAGATTTAGTAATCTCTGATAGTATATTCTTACCTGCACTTCTACTTAAATCTTTAACATTTACAGGTATATTTCCACGGGAGCTTAAAATACCTAAAGCATTTTCTGTAGAATCAGCCTCTATTTTACCTGATATCTTTTTTCCATCGCTATTTAAAGCTGTGTATATAAATTTTTTCATAATATAAATCTACAATATAATATAAAAATTAATAATTCATCACCGTTGTAAGGACTTCTTCACATGTAGTCAGTCCTGCAGCTATCTTTTCAGCTGCAT
>JASFBI010000266.1 GCA_030149595.1 Desulfobacterales bacterium | reverse complement strand
AAATTTATTTTTTAACGCAGAAATTGGATAAAGTAGTGTTTTGTAACAGCCTGTCAAATTCAGAAGTTAATCAAACTCTTTATCTGGCTCAGTCATTAAAATAAAAACTACTTTTGTTTAATTTATTTTAAATTCTATTCTTTATTTATTAAGTGAGGCCTTTGAATAATAGCAATTTCAAAAAACGCTCTCTAATAAAATTAACATGTTAGAACAACTAAATTCATTAAAAAGGGAGTTGTTCTAAGGTCTCTAAGTTATAATGGCTAAAAATAATTTATATCAACAAAGTTGTCTCTAATTTTTGTGGGAGGGAAAATGAACCATAATAATAGAAATGACACTCTTAGTTATCATATAGAAGCTGTTTTTAAAAAAGATCGCTGTTTTGAAAATGCTTTTCAGAGTGTTGCCAGAATGATTTTAGAGGATGAGATAAAAAAGGTAGATGTAAACGGAAAAACAACATACGATTTTGGAATATTCCGCAAAGGCAAAAAACATATAGTTGGTATGTATAATGAAATAAACAGTTTTGTTTCATATGTTAAAGATGCTGCCGAACATGGATCCTCAAGGGAAATGGCTTTTGTTCTTGTAGGAGAACCTGGAAACGGAAAAACATTTTTTGTAGAATTTCTTTGCAGCAAATACAGAGATTTTTTAAGACCTGAAAAAAATAAAAAATACACCATAAAATTTATAAATATAAACAAACTGGAAGGCTATGGCATAATCTCCTTTATAGAGTCCCAGACATATGAAGACCCAATGATTCTTGCCATGAATCTGTTTGAGGACAAGGATAAAAACATGAAGTATCTATCTGAAAACTATGGTTTTTCAGATAAAGAACTTGAAGAGATTTATAAAAATTACAGACCTCTTGGAGCATGTAGCGGCTATATATGGAACAATATTAAAGACCACAATGACGACAATATCGAAAAGATGCTTGAGTATGTAAAAGTTATTCCTGTTCCTTTAATTGAAAGTCTTGGAACAATTACAGGGAAATATCCTGCAAAAGATAAAATCACATCCTCATCAGTTGATCTCCTGGGTGAAGAGTCTATCCAGCGGCTTCTTCACATTACAGATACAAACAATCCATACAGGTTTGATTTACGCAGAGGAGCATTGGCAAGAGTAGCTGGAGGCGGTATACATTTCAGCGATGAGATTTATAAGAACAAAAAAGATCTTGTTCAGGTCTATTTAGGAGTTATTCAAAACAGATGTATTGAAGTGGATGGATATAAATGGCCAATAGACACTCTAATAGTTGCCACAAGTAATAATTCAGAATTTAACAGATTTCTCCAGGAAAAAGAAGAAGCTCCCATAGTTGACAGATGCAGAATATGCTATGTTTCCCATAACACAAACTATAAGATGCAGAAACAGCTTACTGCCTATGCCATAGGCAGCGATGCCAGAACCACTATTAACATGGAACCCCTGCACCAGGACCCTAATATTAATTATGCAGCATCCATTGCCGTTACCCTGTCAAGACTTCCCAAATCTGAAAAATTAACACCCATTGAAACAATGAAGCTTGCAGCAGGAGATATTGCCGGAGAAAAAAGCATTAAAACACTGTCTGAGGTTATAGATACTTTAAATCAAAACCCTGACATTACAAAACGTTTTGGACAAAAAGGGTTGGGCCAGAGAAATCTTGGCCGTGCTATACAGCTGATTGTGGAAAGTTCTGAAACCAATGAAGGCAAGTGTATGTTTGCATATGATATTTTTAAATCTATTGAACGCGTTATTTTAGATTATGTTACAGATAATAATGACCGCATAAAATACCTTGAAGACCTTAAAATTGCAAAGGGACTGTACAGAGAACGCATTATGACAGAAATGTTCAATGCCTATATGGATGAACCCCGTGCCATCAGAAAAGATGTAATGAACTATGTAAATATGATTATAGGCATAGATGCAGAAAATCTTGGTCCTGATAAGATGTGGAAATATAAAGATCCCCAGACAAAAGAACTTAAGGCAGTCAAGATAGATACCAGATATATTAATAATGTGGAAGATAGATTAGGTTTAAAATCCAATGAACAAAAAGAGACATTCAGAACATCCATAAGAAAAATTTACGGTCAGAAAATATCCATAGATCCTGGTTATGACTTTATGGATAATCTTGAGCTTGTAAAAGCTATAACAGATGTACGTCTAAAATCAGACATAGCCGGTACAGGCAGTCTTATAGGTGCCCTGGCCAATAGAACCAACGAAGAAAATCAAAAACTATATGATCGAATGATTAATACCATGTTCGAAAAATTAGGTTATTGCCATACATGTGCACAAAAAACCATTGAATATTTTTGTACTCAGGAAGATGAGACATAGTTCTTAAAAATTTATATTTTAAATATGTGAAAGAGATTAAATTTTAAAAGCCCTTTTATCATTATTGGAATTTATCAAAATGGATCCAAATTTAATAAAATATTATGATAAGCTTAAAAAAGAGGGTCTCTCCATTAAAAGGGAGAAAAAAATTCTTTTTGAGCTTTATGATGATAAAAAACATGATATGGACTTTAATTTCAAAGAAAAACAAACTACACTTTTTGACTCATTCCTTGTATCTTTGTATTCATACAGCGATATGACCTGTATGCAGAATTTAAATTTACAAAAAAAAGCATATGTAAACAGAATTAGATCCATTGATGATCTTCTTGAAAAAGACAATCAGAGAGAAAAAGACGGTTTCCCGAAAAAAATTCGTGTGGGACGAATGATAAAACCCGGAAAAGGCGGGAAAGATAAAATAATAGTAGTTCCCACAACAGTAGAAGAAAAATTTATTCATGACAGCAATTTTTCAGAAGAAGATGAAGAAACTCAATCCTCAGGGGGTGCAGGCGATGGAGAAGAGGGCGAAATTATAGGAGAACAACCAATTCACCAACCCGAGAAAGGAGATGGAGAATGTCCTGGTGAAGGAGAAGGAGCAGAACACGAGGTAGAGTCAAGCGCCTATGATTTGGGTAAAATATTAACAGATCAGTTTCAACTGCCCAATCTAAAAGACAAGGGAAAGCAGCGCTCATTAACTAAATATACATATGACATGACCGACAAAAACCGAGGTTTTGGTCAATTTTTAGACAAAAAAGCCACCTTAAGAAAAATTGTTGAAACCAATATCAGTTTAGGAAGGCTTGATAATATTAACAATATAGACACCACAAAGTTTTTAATATCTCCAAAAGACAAGGTTTTTCGTATACTTTCAAAGGAGATAGATTACGAATCCCAGGCAGTTGTTTTTTTTCTCAGGGATTATTCAGGGTCTATGGGTGGAAAACCAACCCAGTTAGTGGTTTCGCAACATGTAATGATTTATAGCTGGCTTTTATATCAGTACTCTATGCAGGTTGAAACCAGATTTATTCTTCACGACACAGAAGCCAAAGAGGTACCTGATTTTTATACCTATTATAATTCAAGAGTAGCAGGAGGAACAAAAATAGCTTCAGCATACAAGCTGGTAAATAAGATAGTTAATGATGAAAATTTGATTACCGATTACAATATATATATATTCCATGGAACAGATGGAGATGACTGGGAATACAGACGGAAAAGAAACTCTTCCTGAATTAAGACAAATGCTGATATATGCCAATAGAATAGGAATCACAATTGCCGAGCATAGTTACCAAAGCAATAATAAAACCGAGCTTGAAAAATATTTAAGAAAATCCGGTCTGCTTGAAAATAAAAAAGATTTTCTAAAACTTGGTATTATTCCTGAAAATGCAGACGAACCTGCTCTCATAGAAGGAATAAAAAAACTGATCTCATAGGAATTTACATATAAAAATTTATCAAAATTAAACATAAAGTATCTTAATTGGAAAATCTATGGAATTAATAAATCAACACACAAAAAAAATAATGGAGGGTTGTAAGGAACG
>JASFBI010000014.1 GCA_030149595.1 Desulfobacterales bacterium | reverse complement strand
TTTGTCCTGCCATAAAAAGGGCTGGAATAAGTTTGGTTTCAAGGGTAGGCATCAACTGAACTGGGTTTATGTAATCATACTCTATTGCATAGGCAGGGCGCATAATTTCAGCATTTTCCAAACCCTTTACTGATCTTACAAATGCTATCTGAACTTCTGCGGGCATACTGTTTCCAAGCCCGCTTGCATAAATTTCTGAAGTATCAATCCCTTCTGGTTCTAAAATAACCTGGTGCCTGTCTCTTTCAGGAAACTTCATAACTTTGTCCTCAAAAGAAGGGCAGTACCGGGCAGAAATACCTTTTATGGCTCCTGAGTAAAGGGGAGACTTACCTATATTGTCCTGGATAATTTTCTTGCTTATTTCATTTGTGTGGCCAATATAACTTGGAAACTGTGGAAGATCAATTTTTTCTGTTGTATGGGAAAATGGAACAGGTGGAAAATCTCCCCTGTGAACCTGGAATTTTGAAAAATCTATACTGTCTTTGTCTAACCTTGGAGGTGTTCCTGTTTTCATTTTGCCTAATTTAAAACCAAGAGCTTTTAACTGGGCAGCAAGTTCATATGAAGCACATTCTCCCTGCCTGCCAGCTTTAAAAGAGTTTAGGCCTATGTGTATACGTCCGCTTAAAAATGTTCCTGTGGCAAGAATAACAGCTTTTGCCTGATAACTAAATCCTGTATTGTCCAAAACTCCGCAAACACTTCTGTTTTCAATAATAAGGCTGGTAATCATAGCCTGTTTCAGATCAAGGTTTTTCTGTTTTTCAATAACAGATTTCATTGCCCTGTGATAAAGATTTTTATCATTTTGTGTTCTGGATGAATGAACAGCAGGGCCTTTTTTTGTATTTAAAGTTTTATACTGTATAGCTGATTTATCTGTGATTTTTGCCATTTCACCGCCCAGAGCATCAATCTCCTTGACAAGTTGTCCCTTTGCCATGCCTCCTATGGACGGGCTGCATGGCATTGATGCAAGTTTGTCGAGATCTATGGCAAACATTAAGACAGAACACCCCATTCTGGATGCAGATAAAGCAGCTTCACATCCTGCATGTCCTGCACCTATTACTATTATGTCGTACTTTTTATTATACATAAGAAAAATAAAATATTGTTTAATTTACCCGAATATATTACGTAACACTGTTTTTATTATAAAATTTATAAATTCAAATTTACAGGGGGAAAATATCAGGCATGGATAAAAAATTCAATGATTTAAATTCCTATTTCAAAAATAAATTTGGTTTTAGAGTACATAAAATTACAGTGGATGCAGGATTTAATTGTCCAAACAGGGATGGGACAATCTCTTTTGGTGGATGTGTTTTCTGTAACAGCAAAGGTTCTGGTACAGGTTTTCTTTTGCAGGGAATATCCATTAAAGATCAGATTTTAAGGGCAAAAAAATATGTTGTAAAAAGATTTAAAGCAAAGAAATTTATTGCATATTTTCAAGCATTTACCAATACGTATGCTCCTTTGGAAAAGTTAAAAGAGATGTATGATGAAGCACTTGGTGTAGAGGATGTTATAGGTCTTTCCATAGGTACCAGACCTGATTGTGTAGATAATAAAGTTTTGGAGCTTTTACAGGAGTATGCTAAAAAAAATCTTATATGGATTGAATATGGTATGCAGACATCAAAAGATGAAACATTGAAAATAATAAACAGAGGACATGATTATGCATGTTTAAAAAAAGCTGTCGAGATTACAAAAGACAGAGGAATAAAGATTTGTGTGCATGCTATTTTAGGACTTCCTGGTGAAACAAAAGAGGATATGCTGGAAACAGCAGATGCTATTTCCAAATTGTCTGTGAATGGAGTAAAACTTCATGTGCTGTATATAATTAAAAACACAGAGCTTGAAAATATGTACAATAAAGGGCTGTATAAATGTCTTACACAAAAAGAGTATGTAGAAACAGTAGTAAGCTTTATAGAACGTCTTCCTGAAAATGTTATTATTCAGAGACTTACAGGAGAACCTCATCCAAGAGAGTTGGTAGGACCTTATTGGGCTCTTAATAAAAAACTCACCATGGAGCTTATTAAATCAGAATTTATAAAAAGAGATACCTGGCAGGGGAAATTTTCAAGGGTATAGATAGCACTCCAATGAAAACTCTTTTTTCCAGATTGCTTTTAAAATCAATGTGTAGTAGCTGGTTTATCGCTCAAAATACACTTAACTGGTACTTATCCAAGCTGCTGGTTTTTCTATGGATTGTTTTAGGATTTTTAAAAAATATTCCCGTTTTATCTCTCTTGCTCCTAAGCTAAGGAGATGAGTTGATTTTACCTGGCAATCTATCATATCAAAAGAGAGTTTTGAAAGCATCTAAGATAGATAAATAAGAGCAATTTTAGATGCATTGCTTTTTGTGGAGAACATGGACTCGCCAAAAAAAGATCTCCCTAATACTATTCCGTATAGTCCTCCAGCAAGTTCATTTTCATACCATACTTCAACGCTGTGAGCTAAGCCTTTTCTGTAAAGTCTGCAGTATGCATCTATCATTTTTCTGTTAAGCCATGTTTCAATATTTCTATCTGTTCTTATTTTTGAACATTTGGTTATTACCTGTTTAAATACAGTATCAACTGTTATATTAAACATCTGTTTTTTTAGTATTTTTTTTGTACTTTTTGAAATTTTGATCTCATTGGGAAATAAAACTAATCTGGGATCAGGAGACCACCATAATACAGGGTCATTTGAGTTAAACCATGGGAATATACCTGCTTTATATGCTGCAACCAATCGTTTTGTTGATAGGTCGCCTCCTACTGCAATTAGTCCGTCTGGTTCAGCAAGGTTTGGATCAGGAAACAGATTGTTTTCTTCAGATAAATGGTAAATTGTCATATAAAAAATAAAGTAATTATTATGCGTATGAAAATTTAAGTTTTTTGTTTTTGATTCCTATGGTAATTTTTCCGCCATTTACAAGTTTTCCAAAAAGAATCTCATCTGACAAAGAGTCTTTTATTTCAGTTTGTATTAAGCGCTCTATGGGACGTGCTCCATATATTGGATCATAACCCTCATTTGCAAGGAAACTTACAGCTGAAGGCGTGGTGATAAGTGATACTTTTTTTTCAAAAAGCTGTTGTTTCAGCTGGTTTAAAAACTTTTTTACAACCTGTTTTATAACTGAGTGAGGTAAAGATGCGAATGTTATTGTATTATCTAACCTGTTTCTGAATTCAGGGCTGAAAAATTTTTCAATGGCTTTTTGCCCTTTGCTTTGTGTATCTCTTTTATCTGCTGAAAAACCAATTGTTTTAGTACTCATTTCTCTGGTTCCCGCATTTGATGTCATAATAACAACTACATTTCTAAAATCTGCTTTTTTGCCGTTATTATCTGTTAATGTAGCATGATCCATTATTTGCAGTAAAATATTAAAAATATCAGGGTGTGCTTTTTCTATTTCATCTAAAAGAAGTATGCTGTATGGATGTTTACGTATTTTATCTGTTAGCTGTCCACCCTGATCATGCCCTATATATCCTGGAGGAGCTCCGATTAAACGGGCAACTGCATGTTTTTCCATGTATTCGCTCATGTCAAATCTGATAAATTCAATCCCAAGTACCTGGGCAAGCTGTTTTGAAACTTCGGTTTTACCTACTCCGGTAGGTCCTGTAAATAAAAATGAACCAATGGTGCTTTCTGTTTTACCAAGGCCTGCACGGGAACGCTTAATTGAAGAGACAAGAGCATCTATTGCGGTATCCTGTCCAAAAACAACATCTTTTAATCTCCTTCCTAATGATTTAAGGTTTGTTTTATCATTGGAAGATACACTTTGAGACGGTATTTTTGCCATCTGGGAAACTATTGTTTCAATATCTGTAACATTAATGGATTTTTTACTGGCAGAACTATTTAATCTGACATATGCACCTACTTCATCAATAACATCTATTGCCTTATCCGGCATAAATTTATCATTTATATATTTTGCTGAGAGTTCTGCTGCAGCTTTTAGAGATTTATCTGTATAAATTATATCATGGTGTTTTTCGTAGTATGACTTTAATCCTGTTAAAATTTTATAGGTGTCTGCTACATCAGGCTCTGAAATTTCTATTTTTTCAAATCGTCTTGAAAAGGCTCTGTCTTTATTAAACTGGTTGTTGTATTCTTCATAGGTTGTAGAACCTATACACTGAATCTGCTTGTTTGCAAGAACAGGTTTTAATATGTTAGAAGCGTCCATTGTACCGCTGCTTGTAGCACCTGCACCTATAATGGTATGGATTTCATCAATAAACAGTATTGCCTTTTTTTTCTGTTTTAATGCAGAGATTATATTTTTTAAACGCTGCTCAAAATCTCCTCTAAATTTAGTACCCGCAAGAAGAGCACCTAAATCAAGTGAATAAATACTGGTGTTTTTCAGGAAATCAGGGATTTTATCAAAAGCTATGCTTTGTGCCAATCCCTCTGCCATAGCTGTTTTACCTACTCCAGGTTCACCTACAAATATTGGATTGTTTTTTCTTCTTCTGCATAAAACCTGAATAGTTCTGCTTATTTCGGTGTCACGGCCTATTAAAGGATCTAAATTGCCTTTTTCTGCTTCTTTAACAAGGTTGGTTGTATAAATGGTCAGGGGATTTACTATTTTCTTTTTCCCCTGGGTACTCTCTTTATTCAAAGTCTCTTTTGAAATACCGTGTGAAATATAGTTCAATACATCAATTCTGCTTATATTTTCATTTATTAAAAAATATGCTGCATGGGAGTTACTTTCCAGTAAAATAGATGCCAGAATATCTCCAACAGCAACTTTTTCTTTTTCTGCTGACTTAACATGACTTACAGCTCTTTGTATTACCCTTTGAAAACCTATTGTCTGTTGAAGATTGTAATCTTCAGCATTATCAATACACTCAACATGTTTTGTAAAATATTTAAGCAGGCTGGATTTTATTTTTTCTATATTTCCTCCGCAGTGTTCAATTATCTCTTTTCCTGAGCTGTCGTAAAGAATGGCATATAAAACATGTTCTACACACACATATTCATGACGTCTCTTCTTTGCTTCTTTTACTGCAAAACCAAGTGCTGCACTAAGTTCTTTGCTTATCATATTCTTTTATTCCTTTTCTATTGAACATTTAAGCGGAAAATTTTTTTTGCTGGCCTTAGAATGAAC
The DNA here is from genome assembly GCA_030149595.1 of Desulfobacterales bacterium. Taxonomy (GTDB): domain Bacteria; phylum Desulfobacterota; class Desulfobacteria; order Desulfobacterales; family DAOWNP01; genus DAOWNP01. The sequence goes on along the minus strand of JASFBI010000014.1, from coordinate 6,496 downwards.
TATATTAATTTTTGTTTCAGCAATTTCAAAGCTGTAAATCCCACACATTCCAACTCCCTTACGATGAACATCAAGCATTATGCTTATGGCTTCTATTTCAGATTTATGAAAAACTGAAATAAGAATTTCAACTACAAAATCCATTGTTGTGTAATCATCATTATTTAAAAGAACTTTATACATTGGCGGCTCTTTTAGTTCTTTTTTTGTCTTAGGTAAAACAATTTCTTTTGTTTTTATATTATAGTCAGTCATGTTTTTTAAAATAAATTTTAATGATTTTTTTAAAAAAATTCAAGTATCTTAAAAAAATAAGCTTTTTAGATAGTGTTTTTCTAAGTAACTAAATTATCAGAAAAAATAATTTAGTTACTTAGATGAAAGTCTATCATACCTATTTTATTAAAAAATACTACTTGCCGCAACACTTTTTAAACTTCATTCCACTTCCGCAGGGACAAGGTGTATTTCGGCCTATTTTATCACCTTCTCTTTTAACGGGTTTTTTCTTTTGATCTGATTCATTTCCGTGTGAAAAAACAAGCTGGTTGTTTTTTTCCTGCTCTTTTCTTTCTAAATCTTCGGATTTTACAATGTTTATTCTAAAAAGAAAGTATAGTGTTTCTTCTTTAATCTTATCTATCAAGTTCTGAAACATTTCAAAACCTTCTTTTTTATAGATCATCAGAGGATTTTGCTGGGCATATCCGCGTAAACCAATCCCTTCTTTTAAATGATCCATGGCAAAAAGATGCTCTTTCCACAGGTTGTCAACTTTCTGGAGCATTAAAAAAGAAATTATGTTATTCATATCTGTTTTTCCAACCAGAGATTCATTTTCTTGGTATTTAGACATTACCAGGTCAAAAAAAAGTTTTTCCAGCTCCTGTTCCGATGAATTATTTATAGTATTTTTGTCAATATCATCAATGTAAACATTAAACTGATTAAATATATTCTCATTTAATTTATTTAAATTATAACAGGACTCGTCTGTTCTATGATTTATACTGTTTTTTATGATATCAAATAATTTTTCATGTATCATATCAAATATTGCGATATCTAAATTTTCACCGTTTAAGGCTTCTCTGCGCTGGCGGTAAATTATTTCTCTTTGCTGATTCATTACATCATCGTATTCGATAAGATGTTTTCTTATATCAAAATTGTGTCCCTCAACTTTTTTCTGAGCACCTTCTATTGCCCTGCTGATGAGGTTGTGTTCTATGGGTTCACCTTCTTCCATGCCGAGTTTGTCCATTATTTTGGTAATTCGTTCACCTCCGAATATACGCAGCAGGTCATCTTCAAGTGACATGTAAAAGCATGACGAACCAGGATCTCCCTGACGCCCTGACCTTCCTCTTAGCTGATTGTCTATACGGCGGCTTTCATGTCTTGAGGTACCTAAAATATGAAGACCGCCGTTTTCTTTAACACCTTCACCTAAAACAATATCAGTCCCACGCCCGGCCATATTTGTAGATATTGTAACAGCTCCGGGCTGTCCGGCACTTGCAATAATCTGGGCTTCTTCCTTATGTTTTTTAGCATTTAAAACCGAGTGTTTTATTCCTCGTTTTTTAAGTTTGTTACTTAAATCTTCAGATACATCAATGGAAATTGTTCCCACAAGCACAGGCTGCTGTTTTTTGTTTAATTTATAAATTTCATCTATTGCAGCACTGTATTTCTCCTTTACTGTTTTATAAATAGCATCTGGATAATCTTTCCTGATCATGGGTTTGTTTGTGGGGATTACAACAACATCAAGGTCATATATTTTTTTAAATTCAACAGCCTCTGTGTCTGCTGTTCCGGTCATTCCTGACAGTTTATTATACATTCTGAAGTAATTCTGAAAGGTTACTGTGGCAAGGGTCTGGTTCTCATTTTCGATTTTAACACACTCTTTGGCTTCAAGAGCCTGGTGAAGACCATCGCTATAGCGTCTCCCTGGCATTAATCTTCCTGTAAATTCATCAACAATTACAACTTCATTATCTTTAATTATATAGTCAACATCCAGCTTGAAAAGTGAGTGAGCTTTTAAAGCCTGGTTTATGTGGTGGAGATTTTCAATCTGTTTTGGATCATACAGATTATCTATTTTAAGAAGATTTTCAACCGTTGAAACCCCTTTTTCAGTTAAAACAGAGGATTTTTCTTTTTCATCTATGGCAAAATCAATCTCTTTTTTTAATTTAGGAATTATATTGTTTGCCATGGTATAAAGGTGAGTTGATTTCTCAGCAGGTCCTGAAATTATAAGAGGGGTTCTTGCTTCATCAATCAATATGCTGTCTACCTCATCAACAATAGCAAAATTGAGTTTTTTTTGAACAACAGACTCTTTTTCAAATTTCATGTTGTCTCTTAAATAGTCAAAACCAAATTCATTATTTGTTCCATATATAATATCTGCACTGTATGCTTTTCCCCTCTCATCATCATCAAGTCCATGTGTAATTGTGCTGACACTTAAGCCTAAGAAAGTAAAAAGTTTGCTCATCCATTTTGAATCTCTTTCTGCAAGATAGTCATTTACAGTAATTATATGAACGGATTTGCCTGAAAGAGCGTTTAAATAAGCGGGCAGGGTAGCAGCGAGAGTTTTTCCCTCTCCTGTTTTCATTTCAGCAATTTTACCCTGATGAAGAATAATTCCACCTATTATTTGAGCATCAAAATGACGCATTTCCAAGGTTCTTGTTGAAACTTCCCTGACAATGGCAAAAGCTTCTGGTAATATAAGATCAAGGCTTTTACCATTATCTATTTCTTGTTTGAACTGTGAGGTGTATTGAGATAGTTCTGAGTCTGATAATGCTTTGCATTTAGTTTCAAGTTCATTTATTTGATTTAAAACAGGCTGAAGTTTTTTAATAACCCGCTCATTTTTACTTCCAAAAATTTTAGATAAAAAATCAAACAACATCGATTGTTATTTCCTCCTGAGTAAAATATCTATAAATAGCTGAATTATTTTAGATTTTGTTTATAGAATTATTTTATGATTAAAAATAAAATAACCCTGATTTGTTTATTTTGAAGAGAATACAATACTATTGCGTATTTATTTAAGGCTTAGCACCTAATAAAAAAATATGCAACCAGCACATAATTTTTTATTAGACACTAACTAATATATATAATTAAATACTTTTTCTAAAATAAAAGTTTCTTGATTTTGACTTACTTTACTGGCAAATATAACTATTAATTTTATTTTGTAAACATCTGTATAATTTTAGGTATATTAAATGATAATAAAACAGGCCAAGGAAGTATTAAAAACAGAAGCAGACGGTATTCTTAATCTTATTGATAAAGTAAATGACAGTTTTATACAAATGGTTGAGCTTATATATCAATCAAAAGGTCGTCTCATAATAAGCGGTATAGGCAAATCAGGTCTTATATGTCAAAAAATAGTAGCAACTCTAAACAGCACAGGTACAAAATCACTGTTTCTTCATCCTGTTGAAGCAATGCATGGTGATCTTGGTATGGTATGTCATGAAGATATATTTCTCGCTGTTTCAAATAGCGGGGAAACAGATGAATTGAACATGCTGATTCCAAGTATAAAAAAAATAGGGTGCAGGATAATTTCATTTACAGGAAATATAAACTCCAGTCTTGCAAGACAAAGTGATATAATAATAGATGTTGGAGTTAAAAAAGAAGCATGTCCTTTGGGACTTGCTCCAACAGCAAGTACCACAGCTACTCTTGCAATGGGAGATGCATTGTCTGTTGTACTTATTAACAAAAAGCATTTTGATTCCAAGGATTTTAAAAGTTTTCATCCAGGAGGAGCATTGGGACAGCGTTTGTCCCTTGCTGTCAGCAGTATAATGATTTCAGGAGATAATACACCTTTTGTTGTTGAAAACACAAATATGCTGGATGCTGTAATAAAAATGGATGAATATAACCTTGGATTTGTTCTGGTTGTTAAACAGGGTTTAAATACTCTTTCAGGTATTATTACTGATGGAGATTTAAGAAGGTTAATTTTAAATAAAAAATCATTTACAAAAGCTACAGTAAATCAGATAATGACAAAAAATCCCCAGACAATATATAAACATACTCCTGCATATGATGCTTTAAATAAGATGGAAATTTTTCAGATTACTGTTTTACCCGTTGTTGATGAATCAGGAATAAGTATAGGTGCAGTTCATATGCACGATATTTTTGGCAAAGGTTCACTAAAATTCTAATTTTTTTGAGGATAATATGAAATGTTCAGATACAACACAGGTAGATACACTTGGGAAAGCAAGTATAGTTTCACCTCTTTTTGATGATCAGGCAGCCTATCAGTATTTTGTGCCGGAAGATGAAAAAATTATTATCCAGATAAATACAAAACAAATAGTTAGTTTTATTTCAGATGATATCCCCATTCCAATGTTTGAACTTGCAGGCCCCAGAAAACAAATATATTTTGATCCAAGCAAACTGAGATGTGCGCTTGTCACCTGCGGAGGCTTGTGTCCTGGTTTAAATGATATAATACGTTCTATTGTACTGGAACTCTATTACAGATATGGTGTGAAAAATATATCTGGTATAAAATACGGGCTTGAAGGGTTTATTCCAAAATGCAAACACCAGACAGTAGATCTTAATCCAAAAAAAGTTTCAGATATTTTAAATGAAGGAGGATCTGTGTTAGGTTCTTCACGGGGCAAGCAGGATATAGGGCAGGTGGTTGATTGCCTTGAAAGAATGCAGATAGGTATTCTTTTTATGATAGGAGGGGATGGAACATTAAAAGCAGCTTCAAAAATAGCTGATGAGATAACAACAAGAAACCTTAAAATAAGTGTTATAGGAATACCTAAGACCATTGATAATGATATCTATATGATTTCAAGGTCATTTGGATTTGATACAGCAGTTGAGATGGCAACTCAAGCTATAAAAGGAGCTCATAATGAAGCTGAGGGCTATTTAAATGGTATAGGTTTGATAAAAGTTATGGGCAGGCACTCTGGCTTTATAGCTGCAACAGCTGCAATTGCCCAGCAGGATGTTAATTTTGTTCTGATTCCTGAAATTGATTTTGATCTTGAAGGTGAAAATGGCCTTTTTTGTAAACTTGAAAAAAGATTAAAATTAAGAAAACATGCTGTAATACTTGTTGCTGAGGGGGCCGGGCAAAAAATTTTTAAAGATGAAAAAGAGGAGTTTGATCCATCAGGTAATAAAAAGCTAAATGATATAGGGGTTTTTTTAAAAAATAAAATAATTGAATACTTTTTAAAAAAAGGAATAAATATTGCGCTAAAATATTTTGATCCCAGCTACCTGTTGAGAAGCATGCCTGCAAATTCAAATGACAGTGTTTTTTGTGGTTTTTTAGGCAGGGATGCTGTGCATGCTGGTATGGCTGGTAAAACAAAAATTATTATTGGTCACTGGAATAATCATTATGTCCATATTCCCATGGCTTGCTCAGTTGGAAAACGAAAACAGGTTAGTCCCAATGGTAAATTGTGGCATACAGTTTTAGAATCTACCGGTCAGGAAACTCTAATTAACAGTTAATAACGGCATTTGCCAACAACAAGTTCTGTTGGACAGAGTTTCATATAAAAAATGTTATAATTTATAATATTTTTATCATTGCTGTTTCATCACAATCAGGAAATTTCACACAGTGAATACACTCCCCCCATATTTTTAAAGGGAGTTCTTTTTTTGAAATAATGTTAAACCCAAAATTTTTAAAGAATTCGGGTTTATAAGTTAATGTAAAAACTTTTTTAATTTCAAGTGATCTGGCATTATTTATGGCAGCCATTACAAGCTTTGACCCTATTTTTTCACCTTGAAATTCAGGCAAAACAGCTAGGGATCTGACTTCTGCTATATTTTCCCAGCATATCTGCAAAGCACAACATCCTTTTATAGTTTTATTATTTCTGCTTTTATCAGTATATACAAAAAAATCTCTCAGATGATCATAAAGTTCACTTAAAGGACGGGGTAAAAGCTCTCCCTGGGTTCCAAATTGTGTTAACAATTTATGAATATTTTTAATATTATTTATACTTGCTTTTTTTATCACAATATTTTCAATGTTTTGTTCTAAACAATCCTTTTACACAGTTAATAGAATTAGAAAAACAGTCATTACCAGAAATCATATCAAAGTTTTTCTGATACATGCCGTCGGGAATATTAAAATAACTGTCACTGTTTCGTAAAACCACTTTGTTCATAAAATCAATCCATATGGGTAATGCTGCTTTTGCACCGGTTTCAAAATTACCCAATGAACTGTAATTATCATTTCACACCCATACACCTGTTGCAATATTTGATGAAAAACCTATAAATAAGGCATCTTTATAATTATTTGTAGTTCCGGTTTTACCAGCAATAGAAACTTTAAGAGATTTAGCTCTTCTTCCTGTACCTTCACTAATTACCCCCTTTAATATATCAGACTTAACAGCAGCACCTTTATCTG
>JASFBI010000265.1 GCA_030149595.1 Desulfobacterales bacterium | reverse complement strand
ATTTCATCCAGAATGCAGAAGAGGTATAACCTAAATTAGGAACAACATTTTTTGAAGGTGAAAATTTTTTACTGTTTGCAGCTGACAAAACATCTTCTATTGTCAAAAGCTGGCCAGGGTCTTCAAGAATAGATAGATTAAGACCTATCTCATAGATATCTTTATTGTTTTCAATCTCAACAGCAGGTGCTGCAAAACATATATTTATCAGTACAGTTGAAATAATAAAAACAGCTCCTGATACATTTTTTAAAAAAAACCTGAAGATCTTCATATGGAAACCATTTATAATAAAATGCAGATAAAACAAACCAAATATAATAAATTTTACCTTGTTTCATATTATATTATATCGTAAGTTAAATCGTTTTGATTTTATTTTTAGGATTAAATTATAAAAGTATTATAAAAATAACACTTTTATAATAACATTAAGGTATAATTATATCAATATATAATCTATTTATCATACAATGAGTAAAAAACAATGAGTAAAAAAATGAGTAAACATTCAGCTAAAAAACAACAATCATTTGCTCAAAAAATGGCTGATATCCTTAATTACGGATCATTAAACCTTGCCATGGCCATTGGTTATAAAACAGGCCTTTTTGAAATAATGGACAAATTCAAAACCCCAAAGCAGCTCTCTTTTATTGCAGAAAAGTCTGGTCTCAATAAAAGATATATCCATGAATGGCTGGGTATCATGGTTAAGGGTTTATAAATATTAAAGTTGAAAATATAGTCGATGACACTTTTAACTATCACTATTTCTGCAAAAAAGAACAGGACTAAAAAGATATGAACAGCTTTCCTGAATTTAAAACCATTCTTTGCAAATTATCAGACAAGATTCTTACAGTAACATTAAACAGACCTGGAAAAATGAACGCTTTTACCTCCATCATGTTTGCAGAACTTGAAAAATTCACTGAAATAATATCAGAAAAAAAAGATATTTATGTTGTGATTATTACAGGTTCAGGAAAAGCTTTTTCATCTGGTGCAGATCTTTCAAGCTTAACAGAAAACCGCAAAACAATGGATAAAAGCAGTAGCTCCAATTTAAATAAGGAAGAGTTTATTGCCTTTGGAATGCAATATGCCCAGATGGTTTTTGATAAAATCGAAAATATTCCCCAGCCCACAATAGCTGCCATAAACGGCCATGCCATAGGAGCAGGTATGCAGCTTTCTCTGGCATGTGACTTCAGGATTGCACCATCAGACAGCAAAATAAAACTTGGTCTAAAAGATGTAAAAATAGGCATAGTCCCCGGTCTTTGTGGAACCATACGACTCCCTGAACTCATAGGTATTTCAAGAGCAAAGGAGCTTATACTCACGGGTGATTTAATATCACCTGAAAAAGCCTTTGAATTTGGCCTTTTAAACAAAATAACAGACAAAGAGTCATTTCAGGATGAAGTAAACAAGCTGGCTCATAAATTAGCACATTGTGCGCCCCTTGCAGTTGCTGCTTCAAAAAAGCTTTTAAATTCCAGAGCAAAATCAGCAGAAATTGCCCATACCCAGGCAAAGCTTCTAAATTCAGCAGATGCCATGGAAGGGATGACTGCTTTTCTTGAAAAAAGAGAGCCGGTTTTTTCAGGAAAATAAGACACAATATGAAATCAGACTTTAAAATTCTTCTTATAAACCCCTGGATACATGATTTTGCAGCATATGATGTCTGGGCAAAACCACTTGGCCTTTTGTACATAGCAGGAGTACTAAATGCTCATAAATTAGATGTCTCATATATTGACTGCCTTGACAGATTTCATAAAAATGCAAAACCTGTCAATCCAGCTTTAAGAAGCGGACGCGGGCCATACATAAAAACCGCCATAAAACTTCCCAAAGGTTTAGAGGATGTAAAAAGAAATTATTCAAGATACGGGATACCTGTCAGCTGGTTTGTGGATGATTTAAAATCCCTCAATAAAAAACCTGATATTATTTTAATAACAAGCCTTATGACCTACTGGGCCTCGGCAGTTAAAGAGACCATATCTGTAATAAAAGAAGTATTTACTGACATACCTGTTATTCTCGGTGGAATATATGCATCCCTCTGTTACGAACATGCAAAAAAAAATTCAGGTGCAGATGAGGTAATAACAGGTCAGGGCGAAAAGGTAATATTTGATTTAATCAAAAAACACACAGGTTTTTCCATTAAAAACAGATTCAACCCCGATGATATCAATGCCCTGCCCTACCCTGCCTTGAATCTTCAGTCAAAAATAAACTATGTGCCGGTTTTAACTTCAAGGGGATGCCCTTTTTCCTGTGCCTACTGTGCTTCTGATTTCCTCAACCCAAACTTTTATGCCAGAGACCCTTTTACAGTTGTTAATGAAATTTTATTCTGGCACAAAAAATACAGTGTATCAGATTTTATATTTTTTGATGATGCTCTTTTATATAAATCAGCAAAACACATAAACTTAATACTGCAAAAAATTATAGATTCAAAAATCAAAGTCCGTTTCCACACCCCCAATGCACTTCATATCCGCTGGATAACTCTAAAAACAGCAAAACTTATGTTTATGGCAGGATTTGAAACAATACGCCTTGGTCTTGAAACAACCGAATTTGAAAACAGAAAAACCATGGATAAAAAAGTAGACAAAATGCAATTTCAGGAAACTGTAAAATATTTAAAACAGGCAGGATTTAGCAGAAACCAGATAGGTGCATACCTATTATACGGCCTTCCTGGACAAAAAAATGAGCAGGTAGAAGAGTCCATAAGAGTTGTTAAAGAAAATAATATTACACCCATACTTGCATACTATACCCCTATTCCGCATACAAGCATGTGGGACAAGGCAGTTTCATCATCAAGATATGATCTTGAATCTGACCCTGTTTTTACAAACAATGCTATTTTTCCATGCAGAAAAGAACCTTTTTCATGGGATACAGTTGCATATTTTAAAAAAATTATAAAAGAATAAAAAACATATTTTAAATTTTTATATTAAACTCTGTCCAACAGACCTTAATCATGAGAATTTCAATTCTCATTGCGGCAGATAAATCTGCCATGTATGTTATATGAAACTCCGTAAAACAGACCGTAATCATGAGAGTTTCAATTTTCGTTGTAGCAGATAAACCTGCCATGTATGTTATATAAAGTTTTATTCTATGGAGACAAAAATGAAGATGTTATATATTGGTATTATCACAGGTTTTTTAGCAGGCTCTTTCGGATACATTGTTTTCCGTTTTCTTTTAAAACCTGTAATAAGTTATAAATACATAAAAAAAAATATTATTAAAAATATAAAATACTTTGAAGATGAGAATTTTACAATAGATAAAGCCTCTGAAAGTTGTAAAAATCTTAATCAGAATGCAAAGGATCTTTCAGAATTTTATGACACTTCAATGCCTGTATGGTATAAAACAATGCTTAATTCAAACAATGAAAATGTGTACGATATAGTTAATATTTTAATAAAAATTACAAGTTCCACAAAAAAAGAGCATATTACAAAACATATTAAGGAACTTAAAAACAAATTAACAGATTAACAATTTACCTTTTATAAAAAATGCAGAGAAAAAGCATGTTTCACCATATCAAACCTTCAATACCAAAACACTGGCTTTATGCAGCAGCAGGACTGCTCTGGACTTTTGCAGGAGCTATGCTTTTTTTTAAATCAGATATTATATGGATATGCTTCATAAAGTACAACAAAACAACACTTATCTTTTTAGCTGGTCTGTGCATGGCTTTTTGTATAAACCACTTTTTTTTTTATAAAATAGTTAATAATAATCTAAAGAGAATTCTAAAATATAATAACAGGGTCTGCCTGTTTGCCTTTTTTTCCTGGAAAAGTTATTTTTTAATACCTGTTATGATTTTTTCAGGTTATTTATTAAAAAACTCCCCTTTCCCCAAAGAGTATCTCTTTTTTTTATATATATGCATGGGAGCAGTCTTAATTA
>JASFBI010000013.1 GCA_030149595.1 Desulfobacterales bacterium | reverse complement strand
GATCCTGAAATATAACCCCGAACTACACATTCAACAGGTAAAGGTTCTGTTTTTTTTACAAGCATACTTCTCTTGTTTAAATCATCTTTATATTGTTTGCAAACTGATGGATAATCATCAACTTCACAGGAAACAAGATGGTTTTTAGTCAAACCCTCCATTATTTTGTACCAGAAAAGTGAGATCTGGGTTAAAATAATACCTTTATAAGGAACCGGATCAGGCAAAATTACATCAAATGCTGAAACTCTATCTGTAGTAACCATTAATAAATGCTCACCAAGATCATAAATATCTCTTACTTTACCCTGTTTAATTAATTTTAAATCCGGGAAATCAGTTTCAAATACAATTTTATCCATAAAATATTAAACCTTTATTTATTACAAAAAAATGGAAACAGCTATACAATTACTAAATATTATAAAACAAATAGATATAAAATTATAATAATAAATTCAATAAAGAATTGTTAGAAATATATTATTTCAGCTTTAATTTCTTTTCCAAGATTAATAATACCTGCTGATTTACTATTATTGTGCTGCGAAAAAGATCCTGGATTAAACAGTAATGTTCCATTTAACAGGTAATTTGCAGGTTTGTGTGAATGACCGTAAATTATAATATCCATATCACTGTCAAAAGAATCAATTATACGTGGAGCAAGCCCTTCTTTTGATCCCCATCCATGCATAATACCTATTTTAAAATTATTAATGTTTCTGATCTCTTTAACCGGATATTTGTCGCAGACATCATGCCCATCCATGTTTCCACACACAGCAACTATCTCTTTATCCCCAAAAACATCCAAAACACAAGGCTTTACAATATCTCCTGCATGAAAAAGATATGAAATATCAGAAAAAGCCCCTTGTGACAACTCAATAAGTGATTTTGAAGGAACAAGCATGTGTGTATCTGAAATAACACCAATTTTCATAATTTTATTCATTAAATTTTGCTGCTTTAAACGCAAAAATATACCTCTTTAATATACTTAAAGTAGAATCAGATAGTTGTAAAAATTTTATTCCTGACTGATATGTATTATCGTCACTCATTTTTTTGCAATATACCACACTACCCTTTAAATTAATAATATCATCTTCAAAGCCAATGGAAAGGTCAATTAAATTCTTTGAATCTACTAAAAAATGAGTTTCCATTAAGATTCCACCCATACTAACATTTATTGTTCTTCCCATGCCCTGTAAAACAATATTTTTTTCAGAATCTATTAATGTAACATTTAACAGATTTAAAGAAAAAATTCTTTGATGTTCTCTTTGGTCAGGTGTCATAAAATAATCCTAATATATATATCTGTTTTTATTTAATAAATAGATCTGCATTTAGTTTAACTATATCTGAAAAATTTTTTAAAATATTTTTTAAAGTTACTGACAACTTCTTATATTCATCCATTATACTGTCTATAATAAAGGGTTTTTTACTAAAATCACAAGAGACATAAACCGATGCTGATTCAGGCTCATGTCCCATTTCCAAAAAAGGAATTTTACCAATAAAATCACCTTTAGATAACTCAGATAACAGATATAACTTACCCATGGCAGAAGTTTTTATATATGCATGTCCATTCTCTATGATATATACATCAGAGTTACCTTCTCCTTGTTTTATTACCGGCACATCCTTTAAAGAAGAATTTATATTAACAGCCTTTTTGCAGACAACCTGCATTGCTGTCTGTTTTATAGAATTAACCATTCTTTTATCAAAGCTTAAAAGTATATTTTTAAAATCTTTAGAAAGACAAGAACACTCCCTTGATAGTTGTTGGGAATCAACAACTCCTAACTGAACATCACCGATAGCCTTTACATTATAACGTCTACCTGCATCAGAAAGTAGAAAAGATGCTATTCTTCCTATAAAACTTCCCTTTGAAAGTCTGAATAAAGAGATATCTTTATTATCAACCTTATAACTTACCTCTACTGTACCATCTAACAAAACCCAGACCCAGCTGCCATAATACCCCTGCTTGATAATTATCTCTCCATCCATAAAGTAATCTTCATCAACCACATACATGTAATCAACAAAAGACCCTTTTAAAACAATTAAGCTGTCATCATCAGGATTATTAATAAGATCTGCTTTTTTTTCCATAAATACATCTTTCCTTGTAACTTGATACTAACAAGTCAAAGAGTCTAAATAATATTTTTTCTATTTATCAGCCCAATTAAATTGCTTATGCAGATGTTTAAGAGTCAAATTCAAACAACTCTGCAGTGTTTTTCCTACCCCCTGTCCTGAAAAAGCACTTGCTGCAAAAGAAGGAGCTTTAAGCTGTCTATTTAAATCCTTTTCCATTTTTTCACATGACATTAAAGGAATACCCTCTTTTTCAAGATCACGCTTATTATATTGAATAACTATCGGAATTTTAAAAATATTTAAATCATAACTTTTTAAATTTTGCTGCAGATCTTTTAAAGCAAGCATGTTTTTCTCCCTTCTTACATCCAGAGAATCTGCTACAAAAACTATACCATCTACTCCTTTTAAAACCAATTTCCTGGTAGATTTATATTGTACCTGTCCAGGCACAGTAAATAACTGTACTTTTATTTCACATCCATTGATCTTACCAAGGTTCATAGGTAGAAAATCAAAAAAAAGAGTCCTGTCCCCTTCAGTATTTATAGATACCATATCACCTTTTATCTGTTTTTTATAAGCCTTAAAAACATATTCAAGATTTGTAGTTTTCCCACATCTTCCAGGGCCATAATAAACTACTTTACATTGAATTTCACGGTCTTTTAAATTAAAAACAGCCATATATAAAAACTCCACACTTAATATAACATACATTGCAGATTTATCTGCTACAACAAAAATTGAAACTCTCATGATTACGGTCTGTTGGACAAAGTTTCATATAAATAAAATAAAAACATATTCTTTTAAAAAAGTATTAGAATTAAAAAAATAAAATTTAATGACCAGCAATATCTCTACATGCTTTCAACTTTTATATCTAAACTGTAATCTCCTTTTTTTGGCCCTGATTGAATTTTTGTTTTAGCAGATACAGTTCCGGATCCTTTAAAAATAGCAACAGGAGAATAATATTGTACATTATCAAGCTTTACTCCAACCTTTAGTTTATCAATTACCTGATGATCCTTACTGGAAATAATAATACTAATAACATTTCCTGTTTGAAAACTTACATCTAATTCAATGTCTTCGCTTGTAATGGCATCTTCACTAAAAGATATACCTATTGAACTAATATCTATAAATTCTTCATACTCTTTCTCAAAACAATCCATATTATCATTTATATTATCTATGCCAGCCTGAGACAGTAACAGATCTTTATCCAATTTTTTTTCTTCAAAAAGATTTTCTGTAAAACTGGAAATATCTATTAACTGCTCAGATGTAAAAAAACTCTCGGACTTCCATTTAAAAAAACGCGTAACAGCTGAATTGACTTTATCAAGCTCTAAAAAGCATCTAATAATATTTTTAGCTGAAACAACAGAGTGCTCTTCACTGCTTAATAATTTGTCAAACTCAACCAATGCACCTTCAAACTGCCCAAACTTTAAAAGAGCTGTTGCCCCTTCTAATTGAGCTGCTTTTTTATCTGTTTCATCACCTGAAACAGCAAATGCAGTCGTAAATAAATTTTTTATTATTTTATTTACACCCGGAGAAGTTTCAGTTTTTTTAGATTCTTTTTCAAATTTTTTAACTTCTTCATTTAAAAGCCTAATTTTATGGGTAATAGCTTTAAGAAGTTTCTCCTTATTTTTAATCCGCTCATTTGTTTGTATGAAAGTTTCTATTTTTTTAAGTTGTTGTTCAGCCTCTTTTAATAAGCCCTGTGACTGATATAATTCTGCTTGTTTCAATATACCTTTTATATTTTTGTTCATTTTATAACACCATAAAATTATTTGTCAGCTAAAACATTACCTAGGGAGACCTTTGAGCAACTCCCTTTTAAATGGATCTTACCACCCTAACCTATTGATTTTATTAGAGAGCGTTTTTTAAGATTGCTATTGTTCAAAGGTCTCCTTAGGTAATGTGGAATAGTTCATATTTATTGATTAAAAAAATTTTATCTGTTTTATAAAAATATTTGGGAAAAAGGAAGCTTAACAGAATAACAGTATAGACTGCTTATTTATTTTTAACAAACAACCTAATTATATATTTATATTGATTTTTCTTTTATATGTCAATATTGATAATATTTATTATCAATTAAAAACATAATCAGACTATCTGGTTTATGCTCTTTTATTATATTTCTACAAAAAAATAAGGAGATTATCAATGAATAAAAAAGTAACAGTTATTGGTGCTGGAAACGTAGGAGCTACAACAGCTCAACGATTAGTAGAAAAAGAGTTATGCGACGTTGTTTTAATTGATATTTTAGATGGTATTCCCCAGGGGAAAAGCCTTGATCTTACTGAAGCTGCTCCTATTGAAAAACACGATTCACATATTATTGGTACAAACGACTATGAAATTTCAAAAGACTCAGATATTATAATAATCACTGCTGGTATTGCCAGAAAACCTGGAATGAGCCGTGATGATTTACTGGCAACCAATACTAAAATAATGACACAGGTAACAAAAAATGTTACTAAATTTTCTCCTGATGCTATTATTATAATTGTAAGCAATCCATTAGATGCCATGTGCCATGTTGCATTCAACGCCAGTAATTTTTCAAAAAATAAAGTTATAGGAATGGCAGGAGTATTAGATTCAGCAAGATTCAGAGCTTTTATTTCCATGGAACTTAATGTTTCTGTAGAAAATATACATGCTTTTGTTTTAGGAGGCCATGGTGACACGATGGTTCCTTTACCACGTTACTCAACTGTTAGCGGAATACCCATAACTGAATTAATCTCAAAAGAGAAAATTAATGAAATTGTTAAAAGAACAGCAAACGGCGGTGCTGAAATTGTAAGTCTGCTCAAAAGCGGAAGTGCTTTTTATGCGCCTGCCTCAGCTGCTGTTGAAATGGCTGAAGCTATATTAAAAGACAAGAAAAAAATACTCCCCTGCGCTGCTTATCTCAAAGGCGAATACGGAATTAACGATCTTTTCATAGGTGTTCCTGTAAAATTAGGAAAAAATGGAATAGAAGAGATAATTGAGATTAAGCTTACCGATCAGGAAGATTCAGCACTCAAAAAATCTGCTGCTGCGGTCAAATCACTTGTTGCCGATCTTGAAAAAATATCATTATAAAAAAAGTGGTTAGTTCTGACTCTGACTATATGTTAAGCTTAAGCTATAATAAAATTTGAAATCTCTGAATTTCGTTTAACTCAAACAGAGATTTTCAAATTTCACAATAGCTCAATAACGCTGACATAAAACCCTTCTATTTTAACCATTTAACCCATTTTTTATTGTTTTTGCAGTTTTTTTACTGATTCCGGGTACAGCACAAATCTCATTTACTGTTGCTGCCCGGATATTTTCAATGGTTTTAAACTCTCTTATTAAGGCACTTTTTCTTTTAATACCAATGCCATCTATGTCATCTATTTCAGATTTTATCATACTTTTTGCTCTGCGTTTTCTGTGAAATGAAATTGCAAACCTGTGAGCTTCATCCCGTATTTTTTGAAGAAACAACAAAAGTTCACGATCCTTACCAAAACTTATACTGTTTGATCTTGCAGCAATATAGATTTTATCTTCTGTCTCGCCTTTTTGTCTGTTTTTTTTAGCAATTCCTATTGTAAATACAGATTTTGATAAATTTAAATTTTCTAATACCAAAAGAGCTATATTTAACTGCCCTTTTCCTCCATCAACCATAATAAGGTCAGGTAAATTTTGACAGGATGAATTATTTTTATATCTACGTTTAAGAACTTCCTCCATATAGGCATAATCGCTATGTTCTTTTCTGTTTTTTATTTTATATTTTCTGTATTGAGATTTTTCGGATTTCCCATTAATAAAAACCACCATACATGAGACAGGCTCATGTTCAAAAGTATTTGAGTTATCAAAACACTCAATTCTAACAGGCATTTTATCCATTTTTATTTTTTTTTGCAGACGTATTAAAAACCCGGTTTTTGCAGAATCCTGAGCAATTTTATTTTTTAATTCGTAAACTACATTTAAATCTGCCATTTTAACGAGGCTTAATTTTTCACCTCGAACTGGAAATATTATCGAAACCTTTTTCTCTTTTAAACTTGAAAAATAATTTTCTAAAGCTTCTTTATTTTCGATATTTAACGAGAGCAATATCTCCTGGGGTATAAATACAGTTTTATCGTAATATTGCCTTATAAATGATTCAATAACTTCTGTATTTGTGGACAGGGTTTCTTTAAATGTAAAAGTGTGAGAATCCAATAAAAAACCCTTTCTGACAATAAGAACAACAACCATAATATAAGGAAATGAATCAGAAACAGCAAAAACATCTCTATCTTTAAAATCTGTTGTTACAGCAATCTGTTTTTCAACAGTTTTAGAAATAGCAAACATTTTATCCCTAAATTGAGCAGCTTGTTCATATTCTAAGCTGCATGACGCCAAATTCATTTCAGATTTTATTTTTTTTATAAGTTCCTTGGTTCTCCCTTTTAAAAACATAGATACTTCTTTTACTATTTCACTGTACTCATCCAAATCCACCTTATTACAACATGGTGCAAGACACAAATTAATCTGGAAGTTAAGGCATGGTCGCTGCCTGTTTTTATAATATGGCGTTTTGCATTTTCTAAGTTTAAAAACTTTATTAATTATTTTTAAAGTTTTACGTACTGCACCAGGTGATGCGTAAGGACCAAAATAAGCCGCTCCATCTTTTTTTGCACACCTGACAACAGTTATATTTGGATAGTTCTCTTTTATATTTATTATTAAAAAAGGATATAGTTTATCATCTTTTAAAATAACATTATATTTTGGTTTATAATTTTTGATGAAATTGGCTTCAACAATCAGAGCTTCTTTTTCAGTTAAAGTAATAATAATTTCAAAATTAAAAATTTTTTTTATCATCACAAACGTTTTTAAATCATGCTTATATGATTTATTAAAATAGGATGATAATCTTTTTTTTAAATTTAAAGCTTTCCCAACATAAATAACACTCTGTTTTTTATCCAGCATTAAATATACACCCGGTTGCTGCGGTGTAATATTTAATTTTTCAATTAGTTTATCTGAAAACATAAATTATCATGACTTTTTATATGAAACTCCGTCCAACAGACCGTAATTATGAGAGTTTCAATTTTCGTTGTGGCAGATAATTCTGCCATGTATGTTATATAAAAGTACGTACAAACAACTATAATCATTGAACTTTCATTTTTTGTTGCGGCCAATAAAGAATAAACATGCTCCGGCCATGCCGGTTTATAGAAGATCTATCTTATATAAAAAAAATCTAATCAATAAGCTCTGCTTTTTTCAGCATATTAATACGATCTCTTATTAAAGCTGCCTGCTCAAATTCAAGATTATCAGCAGCCCTTTCCATCTTTTTTTCAAGTAATTTTATCTGAGCATTAATCTGTTCTTTTGTTTCATAATTTAACAACTCCATCTTAAACTCATCTTCCTCTACATTGCTACCCCCAAATGACAAACCAAATGGGTTGGAAATCTCCTTTTTTATTGTGCTTGGAATAATATTATACTTTTTGTTATGCATATGCTGGTAATTTCTTCTTCGCTCTGTTTCTTTTATTGCTCTATCCATTGATTTGGTCATTTTATCCGCATAAAGCATAACTAATCCATCTATATTTCTTGCTGCTCGCCCAAATGTCTGAACAAGAGCTCTTTCAGATCTGAGAAACCCCTCCTTGTCAGCATCTAATATTGCAACCAGTGCCACCTCAGGAATATCAAGACCCTCTCGTAATAAATTTATCCCTATTAAAACATCATAATCACCTTTACGCAGATCATTTATTATTTTTATTCTCTCTAATGTTTTAACTTCTGAATGAAGGTATTGTACAGATACTCCCAGATCATTATAATAATCCGTAAGATCTTCTGCCATCTTTTTTGTCAGAGTTGTCACAAGAGTTCGCTGGTTTTTCCCTATCCTTTTTTGAATCTCTGAAAGCAAATGATCCACCTGATTTTCAGCTTTTTCTATTTTTATTACAGGATCGATTAAACCCGTAGGTCTTACTATCTGCTCCACAATATCACTATCTGAATTTTTAATTTCATAATCAGCAGGTGTTGCAGAAATATATATAATCTGATTTATTTTTGTATTAAATTCCTCAAACTTTAATGGCCGGTTATCTATTGCAGATGGAAGCCTGAATCCATGCTCAACAAGGGTAAGCTTCCTTGACCTGTCCCCGTTATACATCCCGTTTAATTGAGGAATTGTAATATGACTTTCATCAATAAATACAAGTAACTCTTTAGAAAAATAATCTATGAGTGTCGGAGGCGGATGGCCTGGAGGTCTCTGATTTAAATGTCTGGAATAATTTTCAATACCATTGCAATAACCAATTTCATGAATCATTTCAAGATCAAAATTAGTCCTTTCTTCTATTCGCTGGGCTTCAATCAATTTTTTTCTGGTTCTAAAATATTCCACCCTCTCTTTAAGCTCCTCCTGAATAGAAATAGAAGCTGTTTTTAATGTCTGTTTTTTTAAAGCATAATGAGTTGCAGGAAATATAGCTGTTTTTTTTAATTTTTTTTTTAAAACACCGGTTAAAGGATCAAATTCACTTATTGATTCAATCTCATCTCCAAAAAATTCTACCCTTATTCCCAAAGATTCTTCATATGCAGGATAGATTTCTACACGATCCCCTCTTACTCTAAATGATCCTCTATGGAAGTCTATATCATTGCGTTCATACTGTATTTCAACAAGGTTTTTTAAAAAGATCTCTCTGTCCTTTTCCTGACCTGTATAAATTTTAACCCGCATTTCTAAATATTCTTCAGGAGCACCAAGACCATAAATACACGATACACTGGCAACAATAATAACCTGTTTTTGGGTAAGAACAGACCTTGTTGACGAATGCCTCATTTTGTCTATCATTTCATTGATAGAGGAATCTTTTTGAATATAAGTATCACTTGATGCAATATAGGCTTCGGGCTGATAATAGTCATAATAACTTACAAAATATTCCACAGCATCATCAGGAAAAAGCTGGGTAAATTCATTGTAAAGCTGTGCTGCCAGAGTTTTGTTTGGAGCTATTACAAGAACAGGCCGATTCAGGTTACTTATAACATTTGCCATTGTAAATGTTTTACCTGAACCTGTAACACCAAGCAGCACCTGCTTTTTTTTGTTAGATAAAATCCCATTAGTAAGTTTTTTTATTGCATTAGGCTGATCCCCGGCAGGAACAAATTTTGATACTAAATTATACAAGATATTTTCAAAAACCCCTATGTTTATATTTTATACATATCTGTTAACCACTCTAATCAATTATCTGCAAATGCTCTATATAACCGGCATGGCCGGAGCATGGTTATTCTTTATCGGCCACAACAAAAAATGAAAGTTCAATGATTCTAAGCGTTTGGGCGGACTTTTATATAAAACATTTACTTTATATCTATTCCTATAGATCTTCAAAACTCCAAAGAGTACCTTCTGCTCCATCCTCAAGCTTGATATTTAACTCTTCTAATTCTTTTCGTATAAGATCAGCTTTCCCCCAGTTTTTCTCTTTTCTTGCACATTCCCTTGCTTTTACCATGGCATTTATTTTTTCAACATCCACAGATTTTTTAACTATGCTATTATTTTTTTTCTTATTAAAGTAATTGATTGGATTATCTTTACATATACCAAGTATCGAGCAGATATCTGATATTTCATAATAATAAGCTGATAAAATATTATCTGTATTGTCAATTTTATTTTCAGTATCCATAATACGGTTTATTTTTTTTACAGCTTCAAATAAAAGCCCTATCCCTTTTGCTGTATTAAAATCATCATCCATACACTGCACAAATTTTTCAAATAAACCTTTTTTTTCAAATTCATTATTTTCTCTGCATGTATTCAATCCTGCTCTTTTTCCAATTCTCTGCAATGTTCGGTAAATTTTCTCAATACCTGACATTGCCTCATCCATCTGTTTGTTGTTAAAATCAATAGGAGATCTGTAATGATTTGAAAGAAGAAACAACCTTACAACATCTGAATTATATATTTTTAATACATCTTTAATTGTTTTAAAATTACCCAGAGATTTTGACATTTTTTCCTGGTTTATATTTACAAAACCATTATGTACCCAGTATCTTGCAAATTTTTTCCCTGATGCAGCTTCAGATTGAGCAATTTCATTTTCATGATGAGGAAATATCAGATCTTTGCCGCCTCCATGAATATCAAAGGTTTCTCCAAGATATTTTGCACCCATGGCAGAACACTCTATATGCCACCCTGGACGCCCATCACCCCACGGACTTTCCCAGAATGGTTCATCAGGTTTTGCAGCTTTCCATAAAACAAAATCAAAGGGATTTTTTTTCAACTCGTTTACTGTCACCCTGTGCCCAGCCTCCATATCTTCTAATTTCCTGCCGGAAAGTCTGCCATAATCTTTAAATGATTCAACTGCAAAAAATACATCCCCACCTACTTCATAAGCTGCCTCTTTATTGATCAAACATTTTATCATACCTATGATTGCGTCAATATTGTCTGTAACTTTAGGCTCAAGCGATGCTCTTTCTACATTTAAAGAATCCATATCTTCATGGAATTCAACAATATATTTTTCAGCAAGTTCTTTTGAAGATATACCAAGTTCGTTTGCACGTTTTATAATCTTATCATCAATATCTGTAAAATTTCTTATATACTTTACTTTATACCCCACAGCTTTTAAATATTTAACTATAACATCAAAGACAACTATAGATCTTGCGTGTCCTATATGACAGGAATCATAAACTGTTGGACCACAAACATAAATACTGATTTCACCTGCTGTTAGAGGTTTAAATATTTCCTTGTTTTTTGTTAAGGTATTATAAATCAAAAGTCCCATATCTGTTTCTCGTTCTCTTCTTTTTAAATTATTATTTTATTCATTGTAAGCATTCACAGAGTACTGTTTAATCTAATAAAACTATACACATTGCAGCAATTGCCTCACCTTTTCCTATGGTACCCAGTTTTTCTGTTGTGGTAGCCTTAATATTTACAAGACTCTTATCTATCTTTATGACTTCTGCAATTTTTTCACACATCCTCTTTTTATAGTCAAAAAGTTTAGGAGCCTGAGCAAAAACTGTAACATCCATATTAACTATGGAAAAACCTTTTTTTTCAATCATAAAAAAGGTTTTTTCAAGAAGTATCAAACTATATATATCTTTGTATTCAGGGTCTGAATCCGGGAAAACCATGCCTATATCACCTATTCCGGCTGCCCCTAACAATGCGTCACATACAGAGTGTAAAACAACATCTGCATCAGAATGACCTAACAGACCTTTTTCATACGGAATAGTAATCCCTCCTAAAACAAGATTTCTATTCTCCACAAGTTTATGAACATCGTACCCTAAACCAACACGCATATTATTGCCTTAACATTTTTATTAAAATAAATTTATAAAATAAAATTTCATTAAACTTATCTATTTCCTATCTCTAAAACAGATATCACAAAACAATTTATCTGTATACATA
>JASFBI010000264.1 GCA_030149595.1 Desulfobacterales bacterium | reverse complement strand
GAAGTTTGCAGTAAATCGTATTGCTCCCCATATTGATGATGTAATAGAAAAGTTTTTTGAAATAGATAACGCAAAATTGATTAAAGCAGGTATTGCAGGGGATGCATTGCTTATTACCGGGTTGACAGAGCTTTCGCCTGAAAATCCCAGACTTCTGGCCCAGTGTGCACTGCTTTATAGTGCCTATGGATTATTTATTGAACTTGACGACCCTGAATATGCAACAGAGCTTTATGCCATATCTTATAAATACGGATTGCGGGGATTAAAACTTAATAAAAAATTTCGTAAAGGATATGAAAATGGTGAAAAAATAAACAAACTCGTAAAATATCTCGGGAAAAAGGAAATAGACCATATGTTCTGGACAGGAGGTGCCATGGGGCTTGGTTTTCTTCTTAATATGGATGATGATGCAAGGTTGTTTGATCTGCCTGATATTTTGGCTCTGTTTAATAAAGTACTTGAAATTGAGCCCGATTATTTTTTTGGTTTTGCTAAAACAATTAGTGCAGTGGTAAAATGTCTTACTCCTCAATTTATAGATGCAACAGCAGGTCCTGATAATTCTTTGCCTGTTTTTGCTGCAGCCAATGATGTTAAAGGCGGCAAGCTTTTTCTGGTAAATGTTTTTAAGGCAAGGTTTTATGCAACTGCAGTAAAAGATAAAGAACTTTATAAAAAATTATTAAACGATGTTCTTTCCACTCCTGTTGATAAATATCCAGAACTAACTCTGCTGAATGTTTTAGCTCATATTAAAGCAAAAGATTTTTTAGATAAAATAGATAAGTATTTTATTTAAATTATAATTGTTTATTTGTAGAAACGGGATATCTCATAAGAGATATCCCGTTTTTTTTTTATAATTAACAACAGGTATAAAGTGACTATGGTTTTAAGCTGGTGGTTGGAAAGTGTTGTATGACAGCAGGAAAAAATACATAGTATGGTATGATATTTTATTTATGTTTACAAATGCAGGTGCTGGTGATATTATAAAGAATTAATTTGTTTTAAAGGTATTTTAAGAGAAATTAGCTTAAAAAATACAAAATAAAATGCTGGTTCTAATTTTGGCTGTTTTGATGGCAGAGCTAAATTATGGTAAAATTGGAATCAGATTTGAAAACAATTATGTTTGTATTTTAAAATAACAAGAAGGAAATATAGTCTTGTTTTCTATTTTTTGTTGATTTTGTTGGGTAAGCTAAAATTTAATATATAATTTAAGGGTAAATATAAAAAATATGACAGCTCATAATTTCCATATTCCGGTGATGGGTATTGGATTTACTATTGATACACCAGTTAAAGTAGCTCCATACGGAATTTCTTCTGTTATTTCGCTTGTAGATGATGTGCTTATTGAAAAAATGAGGGAGATTTATTGCGATAAATATGGTGAGTCTTTTAAGGCTGTTAGTGATGATGAAGAAGATTGTCGTGCTAAACGAATTACATTGTATTTAAATCTTGTAAATAAGATTGTAAAAAAGAAATTTAAAGAGTTAAGCTCGTCTTTTTTTACAAAGGGCAGTGAAATAATAAAATATATTGATATGCTTCCCGAAGATTCAAATATAAAACAGGTTTATAACAAAATGCTTCAGGCAAGCGATGAAAAAGTTATAAAAGAGATGCAGGAGTGGTTAAAAAAGAATCTGGTATTAGGTAATATAGATGTAAATATAATGACAAAATTAGATAAGGTACATTTTGAAGGTGAAGAGAAGCTCCCTTCTCATTATAACGATGCCCATGCTGCTTTGCGTGGTTTTGCATTAAGTGATTTGTCAGGTGCAGGTCTTGTTTTGTCAGCAGGTATAAATCCGCGATTATACAGTTATATGGCGAATTTTGAAGATTTTTATCCTGATGCAGATGGATATTTAAAAAAGAAAATTATTTTAAAGGTCAGTGATTACAGATCTGCTCTAACCCAGGGAAAATTTTTAGCAAAAAAAGGGCTGTGGGTATCAGAATATAGAATTGAATCAGGATTAAATTGCGGGGGACATGCTTTTGCCACTGAAGGACATTTGCTGGGTCCTATATTAGAAGAGTTTAAGAATAATAAGTCTGAATTTATTAAATTATCCCATAAGATATTTATTGAAGCCTTAAAAAAGCAGGGTAGAAAAATACCGGATACTCCCTTTGCCATTAATATTACAGTTCAGGGAGGTATTGGAACTGTAGCTGAAAATAAATTTCTTTTCGATTATTTTAAAGTGGCTTCAACAGGCTGGGGAACGCCATTTCTTTTAGTTCCTGAGGTTACCAATATTGATAATGATACATGCCAGCTGCTGGCTGATGCAAAAGAGAAAGATTTTTATGTAAGTGATATTTCTCCTTTGGGAGTCTCTTTTAATAGTGTAAAAGGTAATACCAAAGATGAAGAGAGAAAGAGGTTTATAGAAAAAGGTACTCCTGGAAGTGTTTGTCATAAAAAAATTCTTGCCGGAAACACAGACTTTACCAAACGTCCTATTTGTGTTGCTTCCCGTCAATATCAAACTTTAAAAATAAAGGCACTTAAACAGGAAAATTTAGAGGCTGATGAATATACAAAAAGATTTAATAAGGTAGTGGAGAAAACATGTATTTGTACGGGGTTGGGTGCAACTGCTTTGATAGTGAATAATGTGGATACATCTTTGGCGGGACAAGGTGTTTCTGTCTGTCCTGGACCTAATATGGCTTGTTTTTCAAAGATTGTCTCTTTAAAGGAGATGGTTGATCATATATATGGCAGAATTGATCTCTTATATAGTAATGATTTTCGTCCCAATATGTTTATAAAAGAGCTGGATATGTATGTGAATTATTTTAAGAAAACAATTTCTGAAACTATCAGACCATTTAAAAAGGTTCAGATTAAATATTTTCAATCTTTTAAAAGTAATATGCAAGATGGTATTAGTTATTATAAAAGTCTGTTTTCTGATGTAATAAATGAATCTGTAAATATAAAAGATAAATTAATAGAAGAACTGGACAGGCATGAAAAAGATCTTTTATGTATTCAGATTTAATTATTCAAGATAGATTTGTTGATATTAAAATATTTATTTTTATAAGTCTCTATATCTCTTTCATATTGTGATGCAACCGTTTTGCTCTCAGACAGAAAGTTTCTATTTGTGCATTAATAAGCTGTGGAAAAGGAGACCCGTCACTTTCAATGGCAAGAAAAGGAAGATCGGTCTGATCAGAAAGTATTTTTGAAAAGTCTGATTTTTTTGAAGATGCTGAAATTATTGTCTCTTTTGTCATGCTGTTGTTTAATATTGATTCTGATATGCGGTTTGGCATGCATCCAAAAGGGCCTATTGCTATAACTCCGCAAACATGGGTTGCTATATGGGAAATAGCTCCTCCTACTGTAAGAATTGCTTCTCCTGTTAACTCAGGGTCGATAAAAGGCTTACCTGCTTTAATTATATCTTTTATATTTATTTCAGGAGAACATATTAAACCTGATTTGGAAAGGATTGTTCTGACTCGTTTTAAAGTTCTGTTTTTAAAATATTTTGATATTTGAAATACTATCTTTTCCTTTGTAGATTGTTTTATTTTAGTAAGCCCTTTTTCATATAAGTAATCAGAGTATTGAAGCCATTCTGTAACAGGTGAGCATATAGTTGCAAAACCTTTGTCAGCAAGTTTTTGTGAAATATTTTGCCTTGACAGGGAATCCCTCCTTACAAACATCTCTCCAGAGAGAGATACTAAAGGAACTGAAAAAACAGATTTTTCCAAAGGGATCTGTTTTAGTTTTATGGCTGTTTTGTCTAATTGTTTCTCAATCTCCTGTATTTTTTTTGTTTCAATTGTCCGACAAATACAAATCATCTCTTTTTCTAATATTTCTATAGCTTTATTGCTGTTTTTTGCATTAGTTAGAAGCATTGATCTTATATCGTCGAAAAAATCTGAAATAACAAATCCATACCATGCTTTTTGTAAAAAAGTCTGGTTTATACCTGC
>JASFBI010000012.1 GCA_030149595.1 Desulfobacterales bacterium | reverse complement strand
GTTTTTATTTTTTTAAAAGCCTTCTTTATATTATTTTTTTTATAAAAAACCCAGCCTAAAGTATCAATAATCTGAGGATTATCAGGTTTTATTTTCCCTGCTTTTTTGGCAAACAATAAAGCCTTGTCCAAATCCTGTTCATATTCATAATTTTCACTAATCAAAAAGGCTATATTGTTTAATGCAGGCCAGAAGTCAGGTTTTAATTCAAGTAGTTTTTCATATATATTTATAGCCTCTTTAGGCTTGTTTACAAGTTCATAAAAACAGGCAAGTAAAAAATAATCCGATATATTTGCAGGATTCTCTTCAATATTTGATTGTAATTTTAAAATAACATCATTTTTATCCCAAAAATCTATATAAATCCTGAGAAGATTTTCATAAGGGATAAACCACATAAAATTCATATCTATGGCTTTTTTAAAATAGAGTTCTGCATCAGTATATTGTTTTTTTTCAACATATATTTTTCCTAAAAGATCATAAAAGAAAGCATCCTCCTGGATATCTTTTATTCCCCCCCTGCATTCTGAGATTGCTGTATTATATTTTTCTTGTTTTATATAAAGCTGAATTAAAAAAGAAAAAAGAATTTTTGAATCTTGGTTTTTTTTAAATCCCTTTTTAATCCAGGCAACTGCTTT
This sequence comes from Desulfobacterales bacterium, assembly GCA_030149595.1. Classification (GTDB taxonomy): domain Bacteria; phylum Desulfobacterota; class Desulfobacteria; order Desulfobacterales; family DAOWNP01; genus DAOWNP01. The sequence continues at coordinate 11,085 of JASFBI010000012.1, read as the reverse complement.
ATCACGTTTTTTTTGCTTTTCGTAAAAAGATGCAAGTTTATAATACCCTCGATCATAATCTGGATAAATATTTATTGCTTTTTTGTATTCAAACTCAGCCTTCTTATTTTCTCCCATGACTATTAACAAATCAGACAAAGAGATTCTTGTTAAATAATCATCCGGATAAAAATTTAAAATTTTTAGATAACAGTCCCCAGCTTTATCATGATCACTATTTAAAATATAACTATCTGCAAGATAATTTAAAATCTGTTTTGATTCAGGATTAATTTTCAAAGCTTTTTCCAGAATATTAATAGATATATTTACCTCATTTTTCAAACAATATACTTTGCTTAAAGCACAATATCCTGGAATAAAGCCAGGTGATTTCTCTAAGACTATTTCAAACTCAAAAACAGCATTATCAAAATCTTGCTTTTCTAAATAAATATTCCCGTTAATAAAATGAGCATTAATATTATTAGGATCATATTTTAAAACTTTATTAATATATTTTTTAGAAGAAATATATTTTTTTTCCTGAAAAAATAATTTTAACAACAGTTCATTAATATAAATAAATTCAGAATCAGCCGGAGTTTTATTAATAGACAGATATTTTTTTAAAACTTTAATAGCTTTTTTATTATCCCCCTGATCTATATAAATACTGCTGAGCAAAACATATAAATTACAATTTTGCTCGCTCCAGTAAATCTCTTTTTTTAACTCTTTTTCAGCATCATTTAGTTTGCCTTTTGAAATATAAAATCTTGCCAGATTTGATTTGTTATCTTTATCAAACATATCAATATTTTTTATAATATTTAATGCTTTTTGTTCATATCCTAAATCCCAATACAAATCTGATAGATACAATTGAAGATCAACTGACGAAGGATTAGCATATATCCCTCTTATAAGAACTCTTTCAGCATTACTATGCTCTTTTTCTGCAATATAGGCAGAAAAAAGTTTCATATATATTTCAGGCTTATTAATACCTGTATTTAATAATTTGTAAAAAATTTGCTTTGCTTTTTTTATTTCTTTTTTTTCCAAAAAAACATCGCCTTTTAGAAAAAGAGCATCATGGTTTTCAGACTCTATAAAAAGTACTGTCTCTGCATAATCCAAAGCCAGATTAAGTTTTTTTTCAGCAAGACATATTTTCCCTGCCTGAATAGATGCGTCGTTGTGTTTTTTATTAAGATCTAAGGCTTTTGTAAAATTAACATAAGCTTTTTTTATGTTTTTTTCTTTTAAATTAATTAAACCTAAAAAATAATAGTCATCTGATATTCCTGAATCAATCAAGATAGAGTTTTTAATATTTAATTTCGCTTTTGTGTAATCTCCTTTTTGATATAACTTCTTACCTTTTTTTAAAAACTTTATTTTTCTTTCCTGTGATCCTCCACAGGAAAGAAAAATAAAAACAGAAAAAATCAAAGAATATATTTTAATATTATTTTTTAGCATATAAAATAGATAAAACCTTTAACAGAAACAATCATAAGGGTTAAAAAAGCTCCATGTATAAACCATTTATACTCAACACTCTTAAACTCATTTCTTAACTCACCAGTTAAAACTTCATAACTGAAAAAATAAATAATACTTTTTACTGCAACAAAAATCATAATGTAATTTTGTTTACCTGAATCCTCTATAAATGGTATCATTATAACCAGAATAAAAACCAGAAAATCTGTTGGGCTGCTTTTAAATCCTTTTTTTCTCCTTGTGAATCTTAGAATTAATATTGCAAACAGAGCAAGAATTCCAAAAGAAATATTATAAAGTAATATTATTTTTTCTGTTACAAACTCTCTATGTCCAGATTCACTTAAAAATATTAGATAAGGAATTACTAAGTACAGAGAAATTCTCACAACAGGTTTTACCCACTTTTTTTTCCTGTTTATGGTAATTATGACAAATAAAGTAATTAAAATTAATATACAGCTAAAAAAAACAGGCGTTTCTTCTATGGCAAGACATATAAAAAAAAATAAAAATAAAATCCATATTACAAAAAGTTTATTTAATATTTTAATAACAACTCCATCATCTTTAAGTTTTTTTAACTTTACTTTAATAGTTTTATCAAAATATTGATATCGGTCTAATTTTAAATTGAATCTATCAGAAGTAATAATAAATATAATTACCATACTGGAAAATCCAAAATAAGAAATTACAAGAAACCAGTCAGTATAATACCTGAAACAAAACGCTGAAATAACCATAAAGGTTTGAAGTATATAAATTAAAAAGACAGCTTCTGTTTGAAAAAAACCTATGCGTATAAGCTTATGGTGAAAATGATTTTTATCAGCTTTAAAAGGCGATACTTTTTTTAATATCCGTTCAAACATAACAGTACAGGTATCGAGGATAGGAAAGCCTATTAAAAACAGGGGTAAAACAGGGCTTAGAGGAGTTTGCCCCTGGGTTAATTTTATGGATAAAATAATTCCTGAAAATCCTAAAAACTGACTTCCTGCATCTCCCATGAATATTTTGGCAGGATAGGAGTTAAATCTTAAAAATCCAAAAATACCTCCTGTTATAGCAACAGAAAAAAAGGCAATATCCATTTCACTGCTTAGATAGGCAAGATAACCTATACATACAAAACTTATAAGGGACAGCCCGCCTGCCAGACCATCCAAGCCATCGGAAAGATTAATTGCATTGGTTACCCCAATAATCACCACAACTGTTAAAGGTATCGCTAAAAAATCAGGCAGGAGAAAATCTTCAGGTAAAAATACACCGAGGTTATTTATCTTTACTCCACCATAAAAAACTACAAGTATCGCAGCTGCAAATTGACCTGAAAATTTTTCTATATAACTAAATTCATAAACATCGTCAGCAAGACCGCATAAAACAATTATCAAAGCTCCAGTCAAAAAAAACAGAATAAAGTCAGTCATTGTAACCCACATAAATATTGCCGGTAAAATACCTATAAACATGGAGATACCGCCAACTTTAGTTATGGGTTTTTTATGAACTTTTCTTTCATTGGGATAATCAAGAAGATCTTTTTCAATTGCAAATCTTTTTAAAACCGGAATAATTGCAATAGTTAAAAAAATGGACATAAAAAAAGCTGAAAAAACCTGCATATAATACCTTTTACTTTACAAATCCATTATCTGAAATATTTTATATGAAACTCTGTCCAACAGATCGTAATCATGAGAGTTTCAATTTTCGTTGTGGCAGATAATTCTGCCATGTATGTTATATGAAAGAACGTAAAAGTAATACGCCTCTTTCATGATTTGTTGTGGGTAAACCTGGATGAAAAATCCAGATCAGCCTCATGGCTGTTAGTGGAAAAAGAGAAAAAATGCCTGGAAAAATCAGAGAAAACTCAACTGTTATTTTAAATTATACTATTTGTGATTCATTTGGTAAAATACTTAATGATACTTATAGAAACACTCCTGTTAATATAACATATGGTGAGGGAAAATTACCTCCGGGTCTGGAAGAAGGTATAAAAGGGTCTGCACCAGGTGATAAAAAGAGGGTGGTGGTTTCTCCTGAAAAAGCCTTTGGCGAAAGGCGAAAATGCCTTGTTATAAAGGTTAATAAAAACATGCTGCCTGCTGTAGAGTTTGTAAAGGGAGAATCCTTTGTAAGACTTGATAAATTTGGTCAGTTCCAGAGATATACTGTAAGTGGTTTTATAGAAGACTGGGTATATTTAGACAGCAATCATCCTATGGCTGGTAAAACAATAGTTTATGATGTAAGTATTCTGTCTGTTAAAAATATAAATTAGTAAGAATTTTGGCATTGTTAATTTTTATATGAAACTCTGTCCAACAGACCGTAATCATGAGAGTTTCGATTTTCGTTGTGGCAGAATTCATCTGCCATGTATGTTTATATGAAAGAGTGTAGGAGTAATACGTCTCTTTTATGATTTATTGTGGGTAAATCCGGGTGAAAAACCAAGATCAGCCCCATGGCTGTTTGTAAAAAAACATAATAGAAAAGATAATGGAGATATTATAATATGGATAAGCAGGTATTGATAATTGAAGTTAAGGGTAATACTGGGATATTATCTTTTAACCGGCCTGAAAGAAGAAATGCGTTGTCGCCTGAACTTTTAGTGGAAATCCATTTAACACTTGAAAAATGGGCAAAACAAGGAGATGTAAGAGTGGTTGTTTTAAGGGGGCATGAAGATCAGGCATTTTCATCTGGTTATGATATTCTTGCTATTCCTACAAATCCTTCTCCTGAGATGGAAGAGATATTGAGAAATAATAATCCGCTGTCTTTGGCTATGGATAGTGTGAAAAATTTTCCTTTTCCTACCATTGCAATGATAAAAGGTTATGCTTTTGGTGCTGGATTGAATATGGCAATTTGTTGTGATATTAGAATAGGAGCGGAAAGTATTAAGCTTGGGATGCCTCCTGCCAAGTTAGGTTTAATTTATCATGCAGAAGGTATAAAACAATTTGTTGATGCAATTGGCTCATCTGCAGCAAGGGAACTTTTTTTTACAGCAAAAACTTACAGAGTTCCTGAAGTAAACGACCTTGGAGTTTTACATCATATAGTAGCTGATGATAAAATTGAAGAATATACATATGAAATGGCAGAGAAGATCTCTTTAAATGCTCCTTTATCCCTTAAAGGAACTAAAGTTATTTTAAATAAGCTTGTAAATACAGTTAAGTTTAGTAAAACAGATTTGGATGAGATTCAAAAACTCATAGATGCTAGTTTCTCAAGTGAGGATATAAAAGAGGGGCAGTTAGCATTTATTGAAAAAAGAAAGCCGGTTTTTGCGGGAAAATAGATTCTATGGATAAATTGATAAATAGAGCTGCATTACTTATAAAAAAGTTAGGAGACGGGGTTGTTTTAACGGGTTCTGGAATATCGTCTGAGAGCGGCATTGCGACTTATCGTGATAAAGGGGGGCTTTGGGACAGATATAAAGAGGGGGCATCCGGCGGTATTTTGTCTGTGCTTGCAAGTCATCCTGAAGATGCAGGTAGTATTTTATCTGGTTTTTTTGAATCACTGTATCATGGGAAACCCAATTCCGGACATATTGGTATTGCTGAATTAGAAAAAAGAGGTTTGGTAAATTCTGTAATAACACAGAATGTTGATGGATTGCATTATGATGCCGGAAGTAGTAATGTTTATGAACTCCATGGTAATATTTTCAGATTAAAATGTATGAAGTGTTCTAAAAAAACGTTTCTTTCAAAACAGGAGTTTTATAAAATGGGGAATATGATAGTTGATCAACTATCATATTCCTTTGAAGCTGTACTGGATGTTTTGCCAAAATGCTTGTGCAAGGGGGTTATGAGACCTGATTTTGTGAGTTTTGGAGAGCCGGTATCAGACATTATAGAAGCTACCAAAAAAGCAGAAGCATGTAAGTTTATGTTGATTGTTGGTACATCAGGGGTGGTTTATCCTGCAGCCTCTTTGCCTGGATATGCAAAATCTGCCGGTGCCAGTATAATTGAAATAAATATGGAAGAATCAGCATTAACAGAACAGTCGGATATTTTTATACAGGGCAGAGCAGGAGAGATAATTCCAAAATTAATTGAAGCAGTAAAATAAGATTCTATTTGAAAGGGGATTTAATATGTCAATACCATGGGGAGTTGGGACAATTATTTATAAACGGGCATTAAATACGCCAAACAAAACTGCTTTAATTTTTGACGATAAAGCTGTAACTTATAAAGAGCTAAATCTTGGTGTCAACAGATGTGCTTATATGCTGCAAAAAAAAGGTTTAAAAAAAGGCGATCGTATTTGTGTTGTATTGCTTAATTGTGTTGAATTTTTAGAGATGTATTTTGCTGCTGCGAAATTAGGATTGATTTTTGTTCCTTTAAACTGGCGTCTTGTGGGACCTGAACTTCAATATCAGCTAAATGATTGTGAAGCAAGACTGGTTCTGTTTCATAACTCTTTTCTCGGTGCCATTGATTTGATACGAAATCATATTAAGGTTGAAGAAGATAAATTTATTTTTCTTAAAAGTGATAGTTCTGATACTTCTGTTTGTCCTTCCTGGGCTGATGATTATACCATGGTAACTGAAAAGATGTCATCTGATGAGCCTGAGCTTGTTAATCCGGTTGTAATGGATGATCCGCTTGCAATAGTTTATACATCTGGAGTTACAGGAGATCCCAAGGGAGCTGTTTTGTCACATGAGCAGACTTTTTTTAAAAATTTTCAGGTTGGTTTTTATACAGGAGCTGTCGAAGGAGATGTATTAATAGCTCAAATGCCTCTTTTTCATTCAGGAGGTCTTTTTATTATTGCAACGCCATCAATTATGGGTGGAATAGTTATGATTATGCGAAGCTGGTTTGATCCTGATCAGTTTGCAGAAGATATAGAACGCTATAAAGGAACAGTGGTTTTTGCTTTAACTACCATGTGGAAAATGATTCTTGATTCAGGAAAACTGGATAAAGTTGACATAAGCAGTGTAAAAACTGTTGTTGGAGGAGGAGAGAGAACGCCTCCTTCACTCTTTGATGAACTTGCAAAACGTGGACTTTACATGCAGCAGGGGTTTGGTCAGACAGAAAATTCAGCCATGATGGTTCTTCCAAAAGAAGATATCCATAGAAAAATGGGATCAATTGGAAAACCGGGTTTTTTTACAGATATATGGATTCAGGATACCAGTGGTAAACGTTTGCCTCCTGGAGAAGTTGGTGAAATAGTTGCACAGGGTCCGACTGTAATGAGTAAATACTGGAATCTTCCCGAACAGACAAAAGAGACTCTTGTGGATGGTGTTTTATTTACAGGTGATTTGGGATATATAGATGAAGAGGGGTATTTTTATATAGTTGACAGGGCAAAGGATATGTATAGAAGCGGTGGGGAAAATGTTTATCCTGCTGAAATAGAGAAAATTCTTTTAGGTCATAAGAAAATTTCAATGGTCTCTATAATAGGTGTGGTTGATGATAAATGGGGTGAGACAGGAATGGCCTTTATTGTGCCTTTTAAGGGTCAGGAAATTACCCTAAAAGAGATTAAAGAATTTTTGTCAAATAAAGTTGCAAAATATAAACATCCGGCACATGTTAAAATTATGACAGAGTTGCCTCTTACAGCTACTATGAAGGTAAAAAAAGCTGAATTAAAGGAAAAATACGGAAGAGTGTTTGAGTTTGATGAAAAAGATAAGAAAAAATAAAATTAATTAATAAGGCTTGTTCTTACATTTGTTGTTATAGGAGATTAAATGGATCCAAAGAAAGAGTTGATAAAAGATGTTTTAAAACGTGAATTTGAAATGTTTCAGGATGTTAAATCCGATGCAAGAGCAGCGTGCCAGGATAATTTTGAAGAGTTTGAAATTATGCGTGGGTCTCAGTTTGAGAGCTGGTCAATTGAAACTATTGCTTCGTACTGCAATGATCTTGAAAATGCAAAAATCAGTGGCAGAAACCTCATGACTCTAAAATATGCCCGTATGGATAATCTTGTGCCATGTCTGCATGAAATAAAATCTGTAATTGAAACTATTGATAAAATAGCTGAAATTCAGCTTGACTGGCAAAATGAGTTGAAAAAAATGTATCCCTATTTTATTAACAAGGGGAGGCCAATTACAGATGAAGAGAAGAGTAGTTCAGATACTTCATTTTTGACTTATCTTAAAGGAGAACTTGAAACTTATTCTGATCTTACATTGGCAAATCTTCACCAGGATATTAAAGAGTGTTTGGGTAGAGGTGAGAACATGACTAAAACGGTTTATGATGGTATGGTAAAACGTTTGGGTTATGATTCCATAGAAGATGCTGAAGAAAATGCAAAAAAAAGAGTACAGATGTAATTTAAATTAAATAAATATACTATAAAAGGGGTAGAGATGGATCCATTGTTGGAAAATAGACTTGCAGAATTAGATAAAGTTGTTGAAAAAGTTAAATTAGGTGGTGGTCAGGCAAAGATAGATAAGCAGCATGCAAAAGGAAAACTGACAGCAAAAGAGAGACTTGATCTTCTTATAGATCCTGGTAGTTTTGTAGCATTAAATCCAATGGCAGGCCATGCAAACGACCTTTCAGAAGATGGCCTTATCTGCGGTAGTGCTAAAATAGATGGCCGGAAGGTTTTTGTATATTCTCAGGATGCAACAGTAAGGGGCGGGTCAGTAGGCATTGAACATGGAATAAAAATGTATAAAACCATTGAAAAAGCAGTTGAGATGAGGGTTCCGTTAATCGGGCTACATGACTCTCCAGGGGCAAGACTTCCCAATGCAAAGGAAATGGATTTAATGGATCAGGCCAAGAGAGCTCCTTTTTCACATATTTCAGATAAACACGGCGGTGCTGTTTTTATGCCGAACACAATAGGATCTGGCTTAATTCCTCAAATTTCCGGAATACTTGGAACCTGTGCCGGAATATCTGTTTATTCACCGGCATTGAATGATTTTATTTTTATGGTGGATAAAACAAGCCACATGTTTATAACAGGTCCCATGGTTGTTAAAATGGTAACCGGAGAAGATATTACAAATGAGGAGCTTGGAGGCTCTATTGTTCACTCCCAGGTTACGGGATCATGTGATATAAGGACTCCGGATGAAAAAGAGTGTTTGGCAAATATAAGAAGGCTTATCAGTTTTCTGCCTTTAAATTGTGATGAACAACCTCCTGTTTATCAAAGCAGTGATGATCCAGACAGGTTATGTACAGAACTCCATGATATTGTTCCGGCTACTCCTAATAAATCTTTGGATATTCGTCATGTTATTTACTCCATTGTAGACAGCCAGGATTTTATGGAAATTAAACCCGAGTTTGCATGTGAAGTTGTTGTTGGGTTTGGAAGACTGGATGGAAAAACTGTAGTTATTGTAGCAAATCAGCCCATGGTAAAATCAGGATCCATGACAACAGACAGTTCAGATAAACAGGCAAGATTTATCAGGTTTTGTGACTGCTTTAATATTAAGGTGCTTTTACTGGTTGATACTCCGGCATATATGCCAGGATCAAGTCAGGAGCATGCAGGTATTATAAGACATGGTGCCAAAGTACTTTATGCACTTTGTGAGGCTTCTGTGCCAAAAATTGTTCTTGTTTTACGTAAAGCATATGGAGGAGGTAATCTTGGAATGGGAGTTTTACCGGGTTTAGGAACAGATCTGGTTCTTTACTGGCCTCTTGTGGAAACAGGTATCTTAGGGGCTGAGCAGTCAGTTATGATTCTTTATGGGGCTGACCCTAAAGCAGGAGAGCCTGGTTTTATGGATAAAAAACTTGCTCATTATAAAGAGACCTATGCAAACCCCATTTATGATCTCTCTTCAAACATGAATGTTAATGATATTGTGAAACCTGCAGAAAGCAGGCAGTATCTTATAAAAGCATTTGATATGCTTGAGGGTAAGAAACGGGAAACCCCCAAGAAACATCACGGTAATATTCCCCTGTAGGAAAGAGTAAAAAAACAGATATATAATAAATATCCCCTTTTTAAAGGGGTATTTATATTTTTGTAGTTTTAATATTAGATAGCGTTCCCGTAAGAACGCGGCTGAGATCAATCTTTCTAAGCAACTAAATATATCGGAAAAAATAATTTAGTTACTTAGAAGAGAGTGATGTTATAGAGGAATATTACCATGTTTTTTAGGTAAAACAGGTTTTTGTTCTTTGTTTTCCAGCATTTTAAGTCCTTTTATAAGAACACTTCTTGTTTCTCTTGGTTCAATCATATCTTCTAAAAATATATTGTCATTTGCCATACGAAATGGACTTCCAGCCAGTTCCTGATACTCACTTAATTTTTCTGCAAACATTTTTTCAGGGTCTTCAGCTGCCATAATATCATTTGCGTAAAACAGATTAACTGCCTGCTTAGGTCCTAAAATACCTGCTTCTGCAATGGGCCAGTTATAGACAAGATCAGTATTTAATCCCGGGATAACCCCCATTCCAAGGTTTCCTCCGCCATAGGCTTTTCTTATAATAACTGCTATTCTCGGAACCGTTGCTTCACAAAGTGCATATAAAACCTTGGCGCCATGCCTTATAATTCCCTTATGCTCCTGATCACTTCCTGGCATATATGCAGAAGTATCAACAAAAAATACCAGAGGAATATTAAAGCAGTCACAAAACCTGATAAACCTTGCCTGTTTATCAGAGCAGTCAACAGTCAGGCTCCCGGCCATTACCATAGAGTTGTTGCCTACAATGCCAACTGTTTTTCCATCAAGACGGCCAAACCCAACAGTCATTTCCATGGCAAATTCAGGTTTTATTTCAAAATATCTGTTATTATCTAAAATAACCTTGATAACTTCACGCATATCAAATGCTACATTGGCAGTGGATGGTACAATATCTGCCAAATGATCGTCCATTCTGTTGGGGTCATCTCCTGATTCATACTGGGGCGGGTCAACTTCGCAACTTGAAGGCAGATAACTTATAAGTTCTTTAACATAGTCAAAACAAAGTTGTTCAGTAGGCAGCCTTAAATCAGCCACCCCGCTTTTTTGGCAGTGAACGGCAGAGCCTCCTAATTCATCTCCTGAAATATCCTCGTTCATAACGGATTTTACCACTCTGGCTCCGGTAATATACATATTGCTGCTTTCTGCCATGATAATAAAATCATTTAAAGCAGGTGAATATACAGAGATTCCTGCACAGTTCCCAAATATTAGTGAGATTTGCGGAATATATCCCGATGCTTTTGTATTTGGGAAAAATATTGATCCGCCATGTTTATCTGTGACTGTTGATGCATCAGCTCCAAAGGCACTTGTTGCACCTTCTGTAAGGGTGGGCATCCTGGCACCAGGAGAATCATGGATGCCAATGAACGGTACTTTCATCATAATTGCTCTTTCAACAGTTACATACATCTTGTAACCATGTTTTACACCGATAGATCCGCCTTTTATTGTGGGATCCTGGCAATAGAAACAGACAGTTTTGCCATTTATGGTTCCATGTCCTGCAATAATTCCGTCTCCAGGCATATTATCATCATGGCCTAACATGGCACCAAATTCTACAACACTGCCTG
>JASFBI010000263.1 GCA_030149595.1 Desulfobacterales bacterium | reverse complement strand
AGATTTGTATCAAGAAGCAGGGTAAGCATTCCTAAAACACCATTCATGGGAGTTCTTATTTCATGACTCATGTTTGCCAGAAATTGACCCTTTAATTTATTTGCCTCTTCAGCCACAGCCATGGCCATTACAAGTTCTGCTTCTTTTTTTTTATTTTCAGTTTCATCACGACACACTATAATTAATACATCCTGCCCATCTTCCCATGCTTCCACACGACTGGTGTTTGTCTTTACAAATACTTCTGTTTTATCCTTTCTCTTTAAAAGATATAAAGCAGATAAAAAAGGCTTATTAGAGTCAAGCAGAAAATTCATATCTTCCTTATATTGTTTCAGATATTTCTCTCCCGCAATTAAATCAGTAATACTTTTTTCTAAAAGTTCATTTTTTGAATAACCTGTCAAGTTTGACAATGCATTATTCGTATCAATAATTTTCCCATTTACACTAATGACACAAACAGAATCAACCATTGCATCAATAATAATTTTTGCTCTTTTAAACCGGTTTTCAATATATACCATCTTCTTTTTTAGTTTTATTTGTTTTATTATTCTCTCTACAACCAACTCAAGCCGCTCTATATCAACAGGTTTCAATAAAAAGTCAGAAGCTCCAAGCCTCAATGCTTCTATAGCCACATTTAAATCTCCATGGCCGGTTATAACAACCACCTCAATTTCTGTATTAAAATCTTTTACATCTTTAAAAAAACTCAAACCATCTCTGCCTGGCATTTTTATATCAGTCAGCACGATTTCAGGGCAGTGCTGTTTTACACTATCTATCCCCTCACATGCATTTGATGCAGTAATAAGTTCATAATTTTCTATTTCAAGATATCTTTTTATAGTTTCTCGTATCTGTTCTTCATCATCAACTATAAGAATTTTACCCATCATAACCTCTCATAATTAAATTTTTAATAATTAAGTATTTAACTTTTAGATTTGGAGCATACCGGCAGTTCTATCTTAAAAACAGTACCTACATTTTCCTCTGTTTCAAAAGTCAGTTTACCTGAAAACTCATTAATAATTCCATAGCTTATGCTCATACCAAGACCGGTTCCCCTGCCTGGATCTTTTGATGTAAAAAAGGGTTCAAAAACTTTATCCCTGTTCTCTTTTAAAATTCCACCACCTGTGTCCTTTATTGTTACAATAACATAGTTGTTTTTTGTAAATGATCTTATATACAGCTTTTTTTCATTACCTCTAATAGTTTCCATGGCATCTTTTGCATTGGTTATTATATTTAAAAATACCTGTTCTAACTTATTGGCATCTGCCAAAACCACAGGCAGTGCTTTTCCTAATTCTAAAATCACTTTTACCTGATTAATACGAAGCTGTTGACTTACAAAACTTAAAGAGTCTTGCAAAGGCTTATTAATTTCTACCTCTTGTATATACTCGATCTTGGATTTAGTAGTAAACAACCTCATATGGTCAATGATTTTGGTAATTCTGTTTATCTGCCCATCAATATTATTAAGTTCACCTTCAAACATCTCCTTTGATACAATTTTTCCTTTTCTTAAAAAATGCAGTATTCCTGTTGTCGTTATTCGTATAACATTTAGCGGTTGATTAATTTCATGGGCTACTCCTGCTGCCATCTCACCAAGGGAGACAAGTTTGCTTGAATGAATTAACTGGGCTTCAACAAGTTTCAACTCTTTAGTACGTCTCTCAACCATCTCTTCAAGATTCTGTGCATACTCTTTAAGCTCTGATTCCATCCTAAGTCTTTCTGTAATATCTCTTCCAGCACAAATAGCCCCGATAACCGTACCTTTATCATTTATCAAAGGAGCTCCGTTAACTGATATGGAAAAAAACTTACCTGATTTGGACACAGCTTCTGTCTCCCAATCATATACAGCTTTTCCAGAGAGCAGCTCATGGTATATCTTCTGTCTGGCATCAGCTAAATTATGAAAAATCATTACACAAGGTTTTGCATATAAATCTTCTTTTTTATATCCTGAAGCGGCAATTCCTGTGATATTACATTTTATAATATACCCCTTTCTGTCAAGCACAAACAGCATATCCTTTTGACTATCTATTAACTGCTCACTGAAGTTTTTTTCTTTTAACAGGTTCTGATGATTAATTTTAAGATTTTCAGCCATTTCATTAAAACTGCCTGCTAGAAAACCTATTTCATCCTCTCTTTTAAAATCAAATTTAAAATCAAAATTACCGCTGCCTATTTTTTTTGTTCCTTGTACAAGCTTGTTAATGGGATTAATTAACATTTTTTTATTAAAAAACATAATGAGCAGCGAAATAACTAAAAGTAATAAAAAAATAGAACAAAAATAAATAATACGACCAGTGTCTAACTCTTTTAACATTGTCTCCAGTGCAACACATAATATTATATGTCCGAGATATTCATCATTTTGATACCTGTGTTGCAAATCAGGCCAAAAACCATCCAAACTATCTTTTGGTACAGAAGCCGTAAAAACAGGAGCTGTCATAATAAAAAACAAACTGTTTTTTATAACTACTCTTTTAATCTGCATGGATTTATTGTTTTGCTTTCTTGAATATTTTTTTACATATTTTTTAAAAAAATCAGAGGAAAATACAGCTTCATCTGTTTTTAATACAACTACTTTGTTTTTATCATCTAAAATAGCCGACGCAACCACAGAAGCTTCTTTAAAAATACCTTCTATAAACAGCATGAGCTCTTTTTTATTAAGACTTAACAACCCAAATTCAGAATTATGAGCAAGATTTAACCCTAAGGTTACTATGTTTTTTTTAAAAATATCTAAAATTTTATCCTCTTCATATAAAATATAAAACCATCCAAAAACCATCAATGTAAATGCAATGGAAACAGATATAACTACATTTAATTTTGTGGAAAGTTTAACCTTAGTATAATACAGCATTTTTTAATATTTCTTTAGAAATTTTAATATCTAATCTTTTTACAGTGTTTCTGTTTATACTCAAAACAATTTTATTTGGATATCTCAGGGGAATATCAGCAGGTTTCCTGCCTTTTAATACCATTTGTACTAATTCAGCTGCCTGAATTCCCTGATCTTTAAAATCAGCTGAAATTGAAAAAAGTGCTCCTGCCTTTACATACTGGGGCGATACACCCATAAAAGGAATTTTATTTCTTAAAGTAAATAAAAGAATCTGTCTTATTGTCCTTTGATTATAAACAAAAGAGTCATAAACACCAACAAGAACACTCAGCTTTTGATTTAAATTTTTTAAATTATCTACAATAGCTCCTATGGAAGAGACATGTCTGGTTTTTAAAAAACATGCAGAACCTGTTTTTTTTAAATAATCTGAAAACCTTTTAGTATAATTTTCTGTATTTTCACTGTTATACAACATTCCTATTTTTTCTGTATCCGGCAAAATTTTTTTAATCCATGCCACTTCTATTTTTATTGGTATATCTAAAATAACCCCAGCCATATTACTGCTCTTGTCTCTTTTTTCAGATATAATTTTTAATTCCACAGGATTTAAAATCATTGAAAATATAATGGGAACACTCTTACAGTTTGCTTTTGCCCACCTTATACCAGATGTACCAAAAGTAACTATAACAGCCGGATTAAACTCTATTATTTGTAATAACAGACCCTTTGTATCTTTTTTTTTATCAAGACACAGAGATAAATAATCTGATTTTTTTTGCATTTTAGCAATAAATTCAAAAGCAGCAACATTATAAGGAGTTATATTTCTGCTTTTTATTATAACTATTTTCACAGTTTTTTGTTCATCTGCCACAAGATCCTGATAAAAACATAGCATAAATAAACATATAACTGCTATATAAAAAATTGTTTTATTCAATAATACTACCCTTTGTAATTAACATATGACATAAACAGATACAGATATTAATAAGTTAAAATTTATAATTTGCAGAAAAAAGAAATATTCGTCCTTCTCTTGGAAAATCACTATACATTCCTGTTCTTAAAACATTGGGAGACGGA
>JASFBI010000262.1 GCA_030149595.1 Desulfobacterales bacterium | reverse complement strand
AAATTTATTTTTTTGCCTTGAACTTGAAGAAATTTTTATTCTGTAACAGCCTGTCCAGTGATACCTGGAACAATACTCAAACTCTGTTTATAGGCAAAAAGATAGAGGCATAGATCAGAAATGTCAACTAAAAAAATGTTCCACTTTAATAAAACAATTAAAGTGTGTTTTATATACAAATAAAAAGCATTCATTCACATATAAAACAAGCACTTAAAACTTTAATAGTCTAACATATATTTTATATATTCAAAATTGGCATAAAATCAAACTCCACTTTTTTGACACTTTACAAATAAAACAGTTTAAAACAGGAAAAAACAACCTCTACAGGAATTTTTTTCCTGTTACGATATATTATAAAACCATATAAAACAGAAAAATTTAAAATTTTACTTCACCCTGTAACTCATTGGAATAAAAGATAAAAAATCTAAAAAAACACTTTTTTTAAAAAAAATATCGCCTAAATTTTTAACATGGTATTTTTATTGCTGTTTATATAATAAAACTCTAAATAAGGAGCTTTATTACAATGATACTTGGAATGACACGCCCGGTACAAGGCGGATTAAGACAAAATTTAAAACTTGAACTTATTTCAAACAATCTGGCAAATGCTAATACTACAGGATATAAAAAAGATCTTATATCCTTTGATAATATGTTTAAAGCCCAGCTCACAACAGATCACAGCCAGGGTGGGATAAAGACTTCAAACAACAAACTTGACCTTGCCCTGCAGGGAGACGGCTTTTTTAAAATTCAATCAGATAATAAAATTTATTACACCAGATGCGGGGAATTCACTTTAAATAGCGATTCTATTCTTTCAACATCCATCGGCAGACCTGTTCTTGGTAAAAACGGCCCCATTACTATAACCGGATCTGATATTCAAATAAACAGTAATGGAGAAATTATAGTAGATAGTCAATTAATTGACAAATTAGATATCATAACTTTTCCTGAAAAAAATAACCTTAAAAAAATTGGAGATTCTCTGTTTGATTATACAGGAAATCCAAATGATGAGATTGTTTCTGAAAATATTATTGTAAACCAGGGACAGCTTGAGACCCCCAATATTTCAGTAGTTACGGAAATGACAAAAATGATAACCGCCCACAGAATGTTTGAAACTTATCAAAAAATGATTCAGACAATTGATGAAATAAACGGTCAGGCTATTAGTGAAATGGGTAAAGCATAAAAAAGTGATAAGGGAGAAATTTCATGATCAGATCATTATGGACAGCAGCATCAGGAATGAATGCTCAGCAAATGCAGATTGACGTTGTAGCAAATAATCTGGCAAACACAAATACAACGGGATTTAAAAAAAGCAGAGCAAATTTTCAGGATCTAATGTACCAAACTCTTCAGGTGGCAGGTGCTACAACACCAGGTGGCGGCCAGATCCCTTCGGGTATTCAGGTTGGTATGGGAACAAAACCTGCCGGAGTTCAAAAAATATTTACCCAGGGAGATTTTGTTCAAACCGGAAACGATCTTGATATAGCAATAGAGGGTGAAGGCTTTTTTAAAGTAATAAGCGGTGCCGATGGAGAGGAACTTTACACCAGAGCCGGCAATTTCACCGTAGACAGTGAAGGATACATAACCACACCAGCAGGAGACAGACTTCAGCCGGAAATTGCTATTCCTGCAGAGACCGTTTTGATTACAATACAGTCAAATGGCCAGCTTGCAGCATATGGTCAAGGCGATACAGAGCTTTTAAGTGAACAGATTAATACCTATACTTTTATAAATCCAGGCGGACTTTTTGCTATGGGAAGAAATCTTTTAAGACCTACAGAAGGCTCAGGAGCTGCCAACGAAGGCACTCCAGGAACAGAAGGATTTGGCACTATTTCAAATGGCTTTATTGAACTTTCCAATGTAAGTGTTGTTGACGAAATGGTTGCCATGATAACAGGCCAGCGTGCATATGAAGCAAGCTCCAAAGCTGTTCAGACATCTGACAGTATGCTTGGAATAGCAAACGGTATGAAGAGATAAAATAATGAAACCTCTGTTAAACATAAAAAAAATAAAAACCCAGCTGTTTTTCCACCTTGTTTACATGAATTATGTCTATCTCCTATTTATAGCTCTTGTATCTGTTTTCTGTTTTCCAATAAACCATGCCTGCTCTGAAATCTTATTGGAAGAAAACCCGTCGATTACAATTAAAATAAAAAAAGATATAAATATTAAAAGAGATACAATTCTGTTAAAAGATATAGCCGATATTGAATGTAATGACGATATTTTTAAAAAGAGATTGGGAAAAATAAAGATCTCAAAATCACCATCTCCAGGCAAACAAAAAATTATAAATCCCAGGCATATCAAAACTATTTTAACAAAACACAAACTTGCAGGAGAAAACACAAAAATAATTTCACCTGAGTTTATTTTGATCACCCGCATGTATCAGACAGCATCAGAAAAACAGATTAAAAGACTTGTTATAAACCACTTAAAATCTGTTTTATGCGGAAGAGAGTTTGAAATAAGCAGATTTAAGATCAAACGACAAAAAAAACTTGCCCTGGGCTCCTTGGAATTTGAAATAATTAACAACAGAACAAAAAATATCCGGTTTTATGAAAATTTAAGCTTAATATTGTCAGTAAAAGTAGATGGTATAAAAACAGCATCAATTCCTGTATCTTGTAAGCTAAAAATTTATGAAGATATTGTTCATACAGCACAATACTACCCAAGGGGTACTATCTTAAAAAAAGAATATCTTTATTTAAAAAAAACAAATATTTTAAAAATACCAAAAGATATTATCAGATCTGTTAACTATCCCATAGGAAAACAACTAAAAACAAATATGAAAAAAGATACTGCTTTAAGAAGATGCTCAATAAAAGAGGCTCCTTTAGTCAAAAAAGGCAGCACTGTTAAGCTTGTAGCTGAACAGGGGCTTTTATCAGTTACCGCATATGGTATAGCAAAAAGCAATGCAGCCTTTGGTCAAATGGTCAAAGTGGAAAATTTAAAATCAAAAAAAATTGTTACAGGAACAGTTAAGGATGCATTTACTGTCAATGTATTATTTTAAACTGTTCACATGGTACTTATATTTTTATATAAAAAAACCGCTTTGGCCACAATATGTTGAGGATGGATCGAATTTTATACACAACTAATTTGGTTCAAAAAGGTAAAATTATGAATTTTTTAAAAATTTTTATAAACACAGCTTCTATCTTGACTTTTATATTTTTATCCGGATGCAGTACAAAGACAAATAATATTGCACATAAGCAGATAAAAGACACACCATTTAAAAAACCCGAAATAAGTTATTATTCCGTACTGCCTCCTTCAGAAGGCTCATTGTGGACAAATACGGGCAGCAGTTTTTTTGAAGACAGGCGGGCAAAAAGAGCAGGAGATACGGTTATTATAGATATTATAGAAAACACATCCTCCAGTATGGATGTTAATACCAAAGCAGAAAAAAGCTCAACATTCGATGCAGATATCCCCAACCTTTCACGTAATATGAGAGCTTTAGAATCTCTTAACCAAACGTTAAGACAAGGTGGAAACAGCAAGCTTTTATCTGCTGATTTGGCCAGTGCATTTGAAGGCAAGGGAAAAAGTGACCGTAAAGGCCGGATTACAGCTTCAATTGGAGCAAAAGTCTCAGAAGTTTTACCAAACGGCAATATAGTCATTGTGGGCAACCGTGAAATGAAAGTGAATAATGAGACCCAGTACATTACAATATCAGGAATAGCAAGACCTGAAGATATAACCCCGGACAATAGAATAAAGTCCACATATCTTGCAGACGCTAAAATATCATATTTTGGCAGGGGGATTTTAGCTGACAAACAGAAACCAGTCTGGCTTATTCGTATTCTTGACCATGTATGGCCGTTTTGATTTGATATAACATACATGGCCGGAGCATAGTTATTCTTTATCGGCCACAACGAAAACTGAAACTCTCATGATTACGGTCTGTTGAACGGA
>JASFBI010000261.1 GCA_030149595.1 Desulfobacterales bacterium | reverse complement strand
GGAGGTTCTGTTTCAAAAACATAAATAGCGTCCCCTGCTACTTTACCGGAAACCATAGCGTGGTATAAAGCGTTTTCATCAATAATACCACCCCTGGCACAATTAATTATCATAACCCCATTTTTCATAGTATTAAAAGCTTCTTCATGTAAAAGACCTGCAGTACTTTTTAACGTTGGAACGTGAATAGTAATATAATCAGCCTGCTGATAAAGCTCCGTTAATGAGACACTTTCATAGCCCGCTTTTTCAATACGATCGGAAGTAACCATTGGGTCATAAACAATGACCTGCATCTTAAGTCCCCTTGCACGATCAGCAACAATAGAACCTATTTTACCAAATCCGATTAAGCCAAGTTTTTTGTTAAAGATCTCTCTTCCCTGGAGCTTTTTTTTATCCCACTTCCCATCCTTCATGGAAGAGGTTCCCTGGGGAATATTACGGGTTAAGGAAAGCATCATTGCTATAGCATGTTCTGCTGTTGTTACAACGTTACCATCGGGCGTATTCATAACTATAATACCACGTTTTGTTGCAGCAGGAATGTCAACATTATCAAGCCCGATACCTGCACGACCTATTACTTTTAAAGAAGTAGCAGCAGAAAGCAGATCTTCAGTAACTTTTGTGGCACTTCTTATTACCAGGGCATCATAATCTGCTATAATAGCTTTTTGCTCTTCTGCAGAAAGCCCTGTCTTTACGTCAACTTCAAGCCCTTCCTCATCCTCAAACATTTTAATCCCGATTTCACCAAGATTATCACTTACCAGAACTTTCATAAAGACCCTCTATTTTTAAATATACTAAAGTTTAATAATTAAGATTGTAGCAGAATAACGATCTGCTATATGAAAAATTGTTTAGATTATTCCATAATTAAATAAAAGTCAAAGGCTACCTTTTTAGATTTCAATAAAATTAAAAAAAGCCTCCATAATAAATACACAAAATCTGTAGATTTTAAATAAAAATTTTGTTGAATATTTTTCCTGATTACACCATAGTCATAACAATAGTAACTGTTATAAATTTCAAATTTCCAAATACTGTTTTTTCCCAATCAGTAAAATAATTAATTTTAGATTTCAGGAGCTTATGAATATGAAAAAAACTATCCATACATATCTTATATTTTTAACTGTTTTTTTTGTATACTGTTCAGATGCATACTCCTTTGCTTCTAACAATAACTCTTCAGATATTGTTTTAAATGAATATGCAGATATAACTATATCTGCAGGGTACAGAACAGATACCCTTGACTGGAATATTTCCGGCTATAATAACAGCCCAAACATACTATCTGAACTTGAATACGAAGATATTAAAATATACCAGACAGCTTTAAACATAAAGTCAGTTTTAAACTGTTTTATTGTTAATCTTTATTATAACTATGGTTTTATTACAGATGGCAGCGGCTATGATTCTGATTATTTTGGAGATAACAGGACGGAACTGTTTTCTAAATCCACAAGTACAATTAAAAATAACAGTGTGGAGGATTTTTCCATTGCAGCAGGATATCAGTTTTTAATTACAGGCAGTAAATTTATAATAACTCCAGTTATAGGTTTTTCACGGCATAATCAAAATATCTCCATGACCAATGGAATCCAAACAGTTGCTGCAGAAGGAGAAACACCGGTAGAGAGACCTTTTTTGGGTCTTGACAGCACATACGAATCAAGCTGGAAAAGTTTTTGGACAGGAGTAGGATTATCGTTTATTATTAACAAAAATATCACTCTTTCAGCTGATTATAAATACCATTTTGCAGATTATGAAGCAGAAGCTGACTGGAATTTAAGAGGGGATTTTAATCATCCTGTAAGCTTTATTCACAGTGCAGATGCAACTGGAAATGAAAGTTCTTTTAAGATAGAGTACAGTTTTTTAAAAAACTGGCTTATGGCTGCTGAGTACAAATATCATAACTGGTCAACAAAACATGGAATAGACACCACTTTTTTTAGTTCAGGAGAACAGGGTTCTACAAAATTAAATGAAGTTAACTGGACAAGTAAATCTCTCAACATAATCTTTGGATATAAATTCTAACCTCACATTTATCATCAAATATTTAAAATAAGGATTAAATATGGAAATAAAAGGGGCAGGAGGAACAAATGGTGGATTTGGAAGGTTTTTTATAGGACTTGCCATGATGGTCGGGGGAGGGTATCTTTTTTTGAGTTCATTAAGAAGTATTGATAAAAAATATGATTAAAAATTTTATCTTTTCATCTGTTTTTTTTTAAAAAAAATTAATAAATTTATCCATCTGAAATATCACATATTTAAACTTCTTTGCATTACAAAAAAATCTCTTTTTCAAATCCTTTAATTTTAATTATTGACAATATTATTACATAATTATAGGTAAACTAATATTTAATTAGTGAACTGTGTTAATATTTAAAAAAAAAAAGGACTGATTTAGATGGTAAACACCAGTAAACCTCTTAAAATATGCCTTATAAGCTACAGAAGCAACCCTCACTGTGGAGGACAGGGCGTTTATATTAGAAATTTAAGCCGTGCCCTTGTCGACTTGGGACATAGTGTAGATGTTTTATCAGGTCCGCCTGATCCGCAATTAGATGATGATGTAAATCTTATAATGCTTCCCTGCCTTGATCTGTTTGATCCAGAAGATATGTTCAGGATTCCGTCTTTAAAAGAGCTTTCAAACCCCATAAATATGATTGAATGGATTGGCGTGTCTACCATGGGGTTTCCTGAAATGTTTACATTTGGACTCAGGGCTTATAAATACCTTCTGAAAAATCATAAAAAATATGATATTATCCATGACAATCAATGTTTGTCATATGGAATAGCAGCTATAAAAAGACTTGTTCCAACCACAATTACAATCCATCATCCAATAACTGTTGACCGTGATATAGCTTTAAAGAGTGTATCTTCATACTGGAAAAAGATAAAACATTTGAGATGGTTTTCGTTTCTTGGTATGCAGAAAAACACATCAAAAAGTTTTTCACACATAATAACTGTATCAAAATCTGCTCAAAATGATATCAGTAATGAATTTAAAATTAATAAATCAAATTTTAATGTTATACCAAACGGTATAAATACAGATCTATTCTATCCTGTCCCGGAAATAGAACGGGAAGATGGAAGAATTATAGTTACAAACAGTGCAGACACACCGCTTAAAGGTTTGTTCTATCTTATACATGCCATAAAAGAGGTGTTAAATACACACAAAAACATTAAGCTTGTTGTAATAGGAAAACCCAAAGAAAATGGTGGTATAGTCAGGCTTATTAAAAAACTTAAAATTTATGATTTTATTCATTTTACAGGAAGAATAAGCAACAGAGAATTCAGACAGCAGTATGCAAAGGCTAATATGGCTGTTGTACCTTCTATTTATGAAGGTTTTGGCCTGCCAGTCGGGGAAGCTATGGCATGTGGAGTTCCTGTAATAAGTACAACCGGAGGGGCTCTGCCTGAAGTTTTAGGAGATGCAGGAATATTGGTCCCTCCTGCAAATTCCAAAGCTCTGGCAAATGCCATAAGATATCTCCTTGAGCATAAAGAATATGCCAAAAAAATAGGCAAATTTGGCTATTTAAGGGTTCATGAAAAATTTACATGGAATAATGCGGCTAAACAAACCGTTGAAACATACAGGGAGGTAATAAATGATCACCATAGATCTTAACAGACTCAATATTAAACCAGGGGATAAAATATTAGATATTGGATGCGGCCCTGGGAGGCATACATGTGCTGCATACAGATTCCCAAAGGTTATTGCCATAGGTGCTGATCTTGGATTTGATGATCTTTTAGAAGCTCACAAAAGACTGCGTTTCCACGATAAGCCCACTGATCACGGAGGAGGAGTATGGGGAACATCTGTGGCAGATATTACATCTCTTCCATTTAAAACAAATGGTTTTGATCATGTTATATGTTCTGAGGTAATGGAACATATACCATATGCACAAGTAGCACTGAAAGAGATAATAA
>JASFBI010000260.1 GCA_030149595.1 Desulfobacterales bacterium | reverse complement strand
GGATGATGTATTAAAAGAGTGTTTTGAGTGTATCAGGCAGGGTCTTGGGTATCCTTCCATGAGAAATGATCCCATTCTTATTCAAAATGCCATGCACTGGCATGGACATCCCATAGAAGAAGCACGGACATGGGTACATCAGGCATGTATGTCTCCATGTCCTACAACCAAAAATGGTTTTCAGTCAATGCGTATGGCAAGTGCCACAGCAAACTGTGCTAAAATAGTTGAATATGTATTTACAAAAGGATTTGATAAAATTGTAAATATGCAGATAGCAGCTGAAACTCCAGATCCTTTGGAACTTAAGACATTTGATGAGTTTTTTGATGCATGGACTCTTCAGATGAAGAGTATTTTCAGTACTCTTGTAAGAGCGGTTAATGTTTCCCGTCAGGTAGGTACAACAGAGACTCCAAGGCCATATTTATCTGGTATATCAGAGAGATCCGTTGAGAGTGGGGTTGAAGTTAATGATCCTTCCCTTGAGCGTGGTAATGCATGGATAACAGCCTTTACATGGGTTGAGAATGCAGACAGTCTTGCAGCAGTTAAAAAGCTTGTCTATGATGAAAAAAAATACAGCATGGAGGAGTTGGTAAAAGCTCTTGATGTAAACTGGGAAGGCTGTGAAGAGATGCGTATAGCTTTTGTTAATGCACCAAAGTGGGGTAATGATGACGATTATGTCGATGATATCATGCTCAAATGCTTGAGAACATGTGCAAAATTTTCAAAAGAGTTACAATGCCCTTCAGGTAATCCATGGCCTATTTTACCTGAAAATGTTAGTGGAAATATCCATTATGGAAATATTGTTACTGCTCTTCCAAACGGCAGACGCCTTGGTGATGCACTGTATGATGGAGGAGTATCGCCTGGACCTGGTTTAGATAAAAATGGTCCCACAGCAGTTTTAAATTCCTGTGCGAAAATTGACCATGTTACAGATGGCCGTGCCTTCCTTCTTAACCAGAGGTTGTCACCAGCACAGCTTTCAGGGGAAAAAGGTTTTCAGCTCTGGAAATCATATATGAGAACCTGGGCAGATCTTGGGCTTGACCAGGTACAGTTTAATATGGTAGATGACTCTACCTTGAGAGATGCACAAAGAGATCCTGAAAAATATCCTGAAGTTATTGTTCGTGTTGCAGGATATAGTGCTCATTTTGTTGATATCAGCAGAAAAACTCAGGATAACATTATTCAAAGGACAGTGCAGGGTATTTAGTCTTTATTTGTAGTATACTATATAACATACATGGCAGATTTACCTGCCACAACAAAAATAGAAACTCTCAAGATTACGGTTTGTTGGACAGAGTTTCATATAAAAATTAAAAATAAGTTTGCGCTGCAGAAAAAGAGGGAATTTATTTTATAAATGTTCTTTCATAATTTTTGCGGCGTAAACTTGTTTAATAGAGAAGTTAATTTTTAAACATTAATTAACAAGGTGTTTATATGGCAAGAAGACGGGAAAAAGCAAAACAGGCAATGAGTGCTGTAATTAAACAGCAGCATGTACCAAAAACAGAAGAAAAAGTTGCAGACAAGGTCTGTGGTAAATGTAAAAAATATGCTGAAAATTCATGGGCAAGTGATGGAAGAGGTACCTGTTCCATTTTTAAAATAGGAACAGATATTAGTATTGATCCGGCAGTATATGTAGAAGATGGTGATATGCCGCTTATTACCATGACATTGACTGATGCAAAATATTGTAAAAGTTATGATGAGATGGAAATGATGGACAGTGATAATACAGAAGTAAGTGACCCGAAATATCGCAGATCAACTCGCCAAATGCAGAATAAATAGAAAATTAACTTTACTTGTGTTGTATAGTCTATTTTATTAAAGGATATACAAGCCTGTACAACACAAGCAAATAAATCTGTAACAGCCCTGTTACAGATTGTTATAAAACAGTGGTTTATTTAAATCGGCCACAAGAAAAATCTGTGGAAATATTTTTGTACAGGCAGAAATAAAATCATAGGATAAACTAAAAATGGATATTGTAGGAGTTGATACAGGAGGAACATTTACTGATTTTATTTATAAAAAAAATGGAAAGTTGGGTGTATATAAACAGCTTTCTACTCCTTCTGATCCTTCAAGTTCTGTGTTAAGTGGGTTAGAGCATGTTCTTGATGCAGATTTGTTTAAGGTGGTACATGGGTCTACTGTTGCAACCAATGCCATTTTAGAGAGAAAGGGGGCATCTGTTGCTCTTGTTACTAATTCTGGATTTGAAGATGTTTTTGCTATTGGACGGCAGAACAGGACAGAGCTTTATAATTTATGTTATAAAAAGCCAGAGATTATTGTTCCTTCTGATTTGAGATTTGGTGTAAGGTGCAGGGTCAGGGCAAATGGTGAAACTGAGATCAAGTTTGATGAGTTTTCAGCATTGGAAGTTGTAAAAAAAATTGAGCACTCTTCTGTGGAATCTGTTGCAGTATGTTTTCTGTTTTCATACTTAAATAGTGATGATGAAATTAAAATGGGGAAGCTTCTTGAAAAGCTTAATATTCCTGTTTCTCTTTCCCATAGTATTCTTTCAGAATTTAGAGAGTATGAAAGGACATCAACTACAGTTGTTAATGCTTATATATCTCCAAAAATGAAGAGGTATATAAATCGTATTGCAGAAAATATTAGGGGAAATGAGCTTCGTATAATGCAGTCCAATGGGGGGAGTATATCTGCTGAGATGGCCATGGATGAGCCTGTAAGAACGATTCTTTCCGGTCCTGCAGGGGGAGTTGTAGGTGCCTTTGAGACTGGTAAGAAAGCAGGTAGAGACAGGCTTATCTCCTTTGACATGGGAGGAACTTCAACTGATGTGGCATTGATTGATACAAAGCTGGCTTTAACCTTTGAGTCATCAATATCAGATATGCCTGTAAAGGTTCCCATGATAGATATTCACACAGTTGGTGCTGGTGGCGGATCTGTTGCATATATTGATGAAGGGGATTCCTTGAGAGTCGGACCCTTGAGTGCTGGTGCAGATCCAGGTCCTGTATGTTATGGGATCGGGGAAAAAATTACAGTAACAGATGCAAACCTTTACCTTGGCAGGCTTGTGCCGGACTATTTTTTAGGTGGTAATATGGAGCTTGATTTTAAAAGGGTTGATTTGTTTTTTGAAAAAATGGCTCAAGAATCAGGACTGGAAAAAGTGGAACTTGCTGAAGGTATTATTGCAGTAGCCAATTCTGTAATGGAAAAAGCCATAAGAGTAATATCTGTGGAAAGAGGTTATGATCCATCAGAGTTTACACTTTTTTCTTTTGGTGGTGCAGGGGGGCTGCATGCTGCATCACTATCCGGTCTTTTGAATATACCCCAGGTGTTTATCCCTGAAAATCCCGGTATACTTTCTGCTTTTGGTATGCTTATGGCTGTTATAGTTAAGGATTACTCCCTTACTGTTATGCTTAAACAGGATACGGCAGATATTGTTATTCTTGAAAAATTGTTTAAACCCCTTGAAAAAAAAGGCATAAAGGAGCTTGAAAAGGAAGGTTTTTTTGGGGAAAATATTTCAATAAAACGGTATCTGGATATGCGTTACAGGGGGCAGTCCTTTGAAATAATGGTTCCTTTTGTGGCTGATTATGAAGAGAGTTTTCATGCTCTCCATAAAAAGCATTATGGTTATTCCAATAAAAACAGGGAAATAGAGATAGTCACTCTTCGCTTGAGGAGTTCGGGGGTGCCTGAAAAGCCTGAATTTAAAGCAAAAAAATATATGGGAGAAAAACCTGAAAAAAAAGCTTTTGCTGGAAAAAGGGGGGTTATTTTTGATAAAAATATCCATGAAGCAGATCTGATAAAAAGAGAGTATTTAAAAAACGGTAATATAATTAAGGGACCTGCTATAATTTTAGAATATACTTCAACTGTTGTAGTGCCGCCTGAAACATATGCTGTTGTTGATAAATACGGAAATCTTATTATAACTGTATAAGACAAAATATAGACAAATTTCTTAAAAAAGAGTT
>JASFBI010000259.1 GCA_030149595.1 Desulfobacterales bacterium | reverse complement strand
TTTCAAGATCATCGTCGTTTTTTATAACATAATGATCAGCATTAATTGCAACTGGTATTGTAATATTAAATTCATTACAAAAAGCATCTACATGCCTTGCCATATTCCATAGGCTAACAGGGCAGTATGCTTTTTGACCTCCTTCTGATTTTGCAATTTCAATAATAATTGCAGCATTTGCTCTCTGGGCTGCAAGTAGAGTTCCTTTAATAACAAAACTACTTCTTCCGTTTGCTGCGATTGTTACAGCATTTTTTTTTGTAACCATTGCACTGTTAATGTATTTGCCGGAAACAATCAGGGCATTGGAGTTAGGAAACAGGGATGTAATGTTTGGAGGTCTTCCAACTTTTATTGCTTTTTTATAATTATTTGCAGAGCTGCTATTTTGAAGCATGTTTAATCTCCTGAAAATATATTAGGTTGAAGGATTAAATGTTGATATTTTTAGTATTAAAAAAATGTATTATACAATAATAAATTTTTTTTAGTCTGTAAATTAAAAATTATTTTTATTTTCAAAATTCAGAGGGACTTGTAGCTCTTTAAAGAGTTTAATAAAACTGTTACTTTAAAAGTAGTGTAAATTTTGAGAACAGTTTGTGTTCAGGCACTGTATTAGAAGTGAGGTTGAAATCTCTTTCTGTGTTTTTTTGAAAAGAGCAGGTAAAATAAATTTGTATTTACACAGGCTTGACATAAAGCTATATAGTATCTATTTTTATAGCACTTAAAATGGATTTATTTTTTATTAATAACTTTTAAAACAGAGATTAATTTATTTATGTCAGAAACTGATTATTATAAAATGCTGGGTGTTGAGAAAACAGCCTCTGATAGTGAAATTAAAAAAGCTTATCGCAAGCTTGCTATGAAGTACCATCCTGACCAGACTAAAGGGAATAAGCAAGCTGAAGAGAAGTTTAAAGAGATAAGTGAGTCATATGCAGTATTAAGCGATAGTGAAAAACGCAAGCAGTATGACACATATGGGTCAACAGATTTCCATCAGCAATTTTCCCAGGAAGATATTTTTAGAAACTTTGATTTTGGAAATGTTTTTAGGGAGTTTGGTTTTGGATCAAATGGTTCTACAGGAAGAGGTGGAGGTTTTAATTTTTCTTTTGGAGGTATGGGGGGTAATCAATCTTGTAGGCAGGCAAGGCAGCATCAGTCCAGGTTGAAAGGTTCTGATGTGGTTTATGAATTGCCGGTTACTATACAGGAGGTTGCACTTGGTGTTTCAAAAGCCATAACCTTTGAGCATAATGGCATGTCAGAAGCAGTTAATGTTAAGATTCCAGCTGGTATGGAAGACGGTAAAAAATTACGATTAAAAGGTAAGGGTTCTCAAAGCCAGTATGGAGGGGCATCAGGAGATCTTTTTATTAAAATAAAAATTTTATATGATCCTGAAGTTGAATTAAAAAATAAAAATCTTTATATTACAAAAAAAATTAAGCTTACAGAGTCTCTTCTCGGAACTACTATTTCTGTACCTACAGTTTACGGAAAAGAATTTAATTTAAAAATTCCTCCTTTAACCAGGCATAAAACGCAAATGCGTATGCCTGGATTAGGTTTGTCATATATGAATAGTTCAAAAAAAGGTGATTTATATGTTGTAATAGATGTGGTTTTTCCTGCAGAATTGACTCCTGACCAGAATAAAATTATAGATAAACTTGTTGAAACAGGTATATAGTTATCTAAAATTATTGACAAATAACTGAGGATAATATAAAAATGTTAAGAGTATAGTTTCTGTATATAGTAATTAAATGTTGTGTTTAACTAAAAAATAAATCCCTCCCAATATAGTAATAGTCTGAGATTTTTGAATAATGCTCTATATATATTTGTAACCCTGTGGGTTGTAGATATTGGGGTTTGTTTCTGATATTTTACTTTAAAATTTTAAAAGAAATTCAGTATTTCAGATGATTAATCTTGTTCCAGTTCTTTCGGAAAAAGAAATAAAAGTAAAAGTTATTGAAGTAGCAAAAAAGATAACAAAAGATTATAAAGATAAAGAGCTTGTGGTAATAGGTGTTTTAAAAGGTTCTTTTATCTTTTTGTCTGATCTTGTAAGAAATATATCGCAACCATTGCAAATAGATTTTGTCAGTGTTTCGAGTTATGGAAATAGTGACAAATCAAGTGGAAATGTTCTTCTTTTAAAAGAGATATCCATTGATGTAAAAAATAGAGACCTGTTAATAGTGGAAGATATTGTTGATACAGGTTTGACTCTGAACTTCCTTGTTGAATATTTTCAAAAATTTAAACCTCGAAGTATTAAAATTTGTACTTTCATAAATAAACTAGAACGCAGGTTAGTAGATATTCCTGTGGATTATATATGCCATAGTGTGTATGAAGGTTTTTTTGTTGGTTATGGTCTTGATTATGCTGAAAAATATAGAAATTTACCGCAAATATATCATCTGAAATTTAATCAGAGAGGATAAACCATGATTATTACTTGTGAGGAGTGTGGGGTAAAATTTAATCTTGATAACAGTCTTGTAAAAGAATCAGGTACAAAGGTCAGGTGCTCAAAGTGTAAGCATATTTTTACTGCATATCCTGATAATAAGGAAGATCTGGAAGAATTGAGTTTGGATACAGATGATGGAATAAATAAAGGGGAAGATGATCTTGACCTTGATCTTGGGTTAGAAGGAGAAGATGCACCTGTATCTGAGTCCGCAGAAGATGATGGTGAGGGTCTTGTTGAAGATGATCTTGACCTTGAGCTTGAGTTAGAAGAAGATAATGCACCTGTATCTGCGTCTAAAGATGATGGTGAGGGTCTTGTTGAAGATGATCTTGACCTTGAGCTTGAGTTAGAAGAAGATGATGCACTTGTATCTGCGTCTAAAGATGATGGTGATGGCCTTGTTGAAGACGATCTTGACCTTGATCTTGATTTTGGGCTGGAAGAAGGTGATGCACCTGTATCTGCGTCTAAAGAAGATAGTGAGGGTCTTGTTGAAGATGATCTTGACCTTGAACTTGAGCTAGAAGAAGATGATGCACCTGTATCTGCGTCCGCAGAAGATAGTGATGACCTTGACCTGGAAGAAGATGATGGAGATGGGATTGATTTGGAATTTGGACCGGATACAATTGATCAGGAAGAAATTAATATAGAGGAACTTGAGCAGACAATTAGTGAAACAGATGCTTTTGGTGAAGAGAGTGACGTTCCTGATGCTGAGCTTATTCTTGGCAGTGATGATGATGGTGATGATGATGATGAAATAAGTATTGATGAGGGAATTGATGAAGGTGAGTTGGAAAGTATGCTTAATGCAGATGATTCCTCAGAAAGTACGAAAACAGGTCAAATAACTGATGCTGTGGGTGATGCAGATAAAGATAGTGTTGATGGCCGGTCTAAGGGGAAAAGTAAAAAAGGTGTAATGATATTATTAACATTTTTAATAATATCTGGTTCTTTAATAGTAACGCATCAGTTTTTCTTTGATTTTTCAACATTAAATATTCCATATATTAGTGAATTTTTAAAGAAAGGTAGTGAAAGAACAGAAGGTGGTATTAAGGTATTGCAGGCAGATACAAACGGAGAATATATTGAAAACAGTAATGCAGGTAAGCTCTTTGTGGTAAAAGGGATGTTGGAAAACAGATCAGAGGTATCAAGGTATCTTGTTGAAGTGAGGGGCAAACTAATAGCAAATAAAAAAACTGTGATTGTTTCCCAACCTTTTTTAAGTGGAAATATTTTGGATGATACAGAAATTAAAACGCTGGATTTAAGTATTATTAATAACAGATTATTAAATACAGTGGAAGATGATAAAACCAATCTAACTGTAGCTCCAGGTAAAACTATTCCATTTATGATTGTTTTTTCAGATTTTCCTGAAAATATTGATGAGTATATTATTGAGGTTTTAACTTCTAAACTAAAATAGTAAGTGTTTACTGGGGATAAAAAATATAGATACTATATAACATACATGGTAGATTTGTCTACCACAACAAAAATTGAAACTCTCATTATT
>JASFBI010000258.1 GCA_030149595.1 Desulfobacterales bacterium | reverse complement strand
GCACCGGAGAGATTTGATCTTTTATTAAATTCTTAAGCGATATTTACTGCTTCCTGACCCATCATTGCATCGGCAACGAACAATATTTCCTTGAGGGATGTACTCTTTTTTATCTCTTCCAGTTCTTGCATTAAATCTTCTTCTATATGCAGCCGTCCTGCGGTATCCAGTATTATTACATCTTTCCCTACTAGCTTGGCAAATTTTAGACAAGCTATTACTGTGTCCACTTCCGATGAGCTGTCGTCTTCGGATACTTCTACATTTGCTTTTTTTGCTATAATAAAAAGTTGTTATAGCTTGGGAACAAAAATTCTTTTAGCTGCTCCAACAGGCAGAGCGGCCAAAAGAATGGTTGAGACCACAGGGCATAAAGCAGTAACAATTCACAGGTTGCTGGAATATAGTTTTGCAAAGGGCGGGTTTGTTAAAAATGATAAAAAAAAATTAAACTGTGGATTACTTATTATTGATGAAGCATCTATGATAGATACAGTACTGATGCACCATCTTTTAAAGGCAGTACCGCTTTCAGCAATACTTATTTTAGTGGGAGATGTAAATCAGCTTCCTTCGGTGGGAGCCGGAAGTGTTTTAAAGGATATAATAGACTCTGGATTAATATATGTTGCTGAATTAAATGAAATTTTTCGGCAGGCCAGAGAAAGTTTAATAATTGTAAATGCCCATAAAATTAATAGAGGAATTATTCCTGAATTAAAAAACAGCAGTTCTAAAGCAGATTTTTATTTTATTGAAAAGAATGACCCTGAAAAAGTATTGGATATAATAGTCACGCTTGTAAAAGAGAGAATCCCAAAAAAATTTGGATTTGATCCTTTGAGAGATATTCAGGTATTAACACCCATGCACAATGGGGTTGTTGGGTCAAGAAATCTTAATATAAAGCTTCAGGAGGCTTTAAACTTATCGAAAATTTCTGTTAATTACGGTCAGAACAGCTTTAGAATAAATGATAAGGTAATGCAGATAAAAAATAATTATGACAAGAACGTATTTAATGGAGATCTTGGGCATATTGATGCAATATGCCATGAAAAAAGTGAGATTGTTATTAATTTTGAAGGAATATTAGTCTCTTATGAGTTTTCTGAATTAGATGAAATTGTTCTGGCTTATGCAGCCTCTATACATAAATCTCAGGGATCTGAATATTCTGTGGTAATTATCCCTCTTGTCTTGCAGCATTACATTCTTTTGCAGAAAAACTTAATCTATACAGGTGTAACAAGAGGGAAAAAACTTGTTATTATAGTTGGATCTAAAAAAGCACTGATAATAGGAATAAAAAACAATAAAATAGCAACAAGGTGTACTTATTTGAAAAACCGTTTGCAGGAAAGCTAAAATATATAAACACCAGACTGTCAATTTGGCAGTTTTTTAAAATATTTTTCAGATCTGTTGTGGAGTTGTTCTTTATAAATGAAAATCAAATAATTTAGATAGAGGGAGGATGTTACTATGACCACACATGATATATTGTTTATGCCGCATAACAGGAAAATAACAGTTGAAGATGGTGAATCAATTATAAGAGCAGCTATGAACGCGGGTGTACATATAAATGCATCGTGCGGTGGAGATGGGGTTTGTGGTAAATGCCGTGTTCTTGTAGAAAAAGGGGTGATAGAAGATGGTGTAAGTGACAGATTGAGTGATGATGATCTTGAAAAAGGGTACAGGCTTGCATGTCTATCAAAAATAAAGAGTGATCTTGTTGTAAGGATTCCAGTTGAATCTTCCATGGATACAAGTGCCTTAAGTATGCAGAGTACTCCGAGGAAAACAGCTAAAATCAAGAAGATGGATTTAAATAAATTAAAAGAGGAGGGGCTCTTTCTTCCTGCTGTTGAAAAATATTATTTGGAGCTTCCTAAACCTGATGTTCAGGATCATCTGCCTGATATAAGCCGTCTGGTGAGTTATTTAAAGGCAAATTATAATGAGAGTCGCTTAAAAGTTCGCATGTCGGTAATAAGAAAAATCCCGGATATGCTGAGGCAGAATGATTTTAAAGTAACAGCAACACTGGCAAGACCTGTTCAGGCCGGGAGGAAAACTCATATAATTAATATTCAGCCTGGTGATACAACAGATAAAAATTATGCTATTGCAATGGATATTGGAACAACAACAGTATATGGACAGCTTGTTAATTTAATTACAGGTGATGTTTTATCTGAAGCTGGAGAATTTAATGGTCAGATTAGTTATGGGGAAGATGTTATAATCAGAATAGTGTATGCAGAAAAACCAGGGGGACTTGAAGAGTTGCAGGCAGTTGTAATAAAAACAATCAATAAAATTATTGAAAAGCTTATAAAAAAGGGAAAAGTTGATATAGAAAATATTTCCACCATAACCATTGCAGGAAATACTACAATGACTCAGCTTCTTCTACGTGTTAATCCACGATATATAAGGCGAGCGCCATATGTTCCCGCATCTACTCTTTATCCTCCCATAAGAGCAGTGGATATAGGTATTAAGCTAAGCAGGCATGTTGCAGCACTGGTTTATCCTATTGTGTCGAGTTATGTTGGAGGGGATATTGTAGCGGGTGTTATGGGTTCAGGGATGTACAGAACAGAAAAATTGACTCTGTTTTTAGATATAGGAACCAATGCTGAAATAGTTGTGGGTAACAGGGACTGGTTTGCCTGTGCAGCATGCTCAGCAGGTCCAGCTTTTGAAGGAGGAGGCATTACATTTGGAATGAGAGCTTCAAAGGGAGCTATTGAGGATTTTTCAATTAATTCCCAGACCTATGAACCTATGAATATAACAATTGGCAGTGTAAGGCCAAAAGGGATTTGCGGGTCTGGTTTAATAACGATGGTTGCTGTCTTGTTTGAAATGGGTGTTATAAATAGTCAGGGACGATTTGACAGGACTCTTTCTACGAGAAGAATTAGAGAGACCAATGGTGTGTGGGAGTATGTTCTGGTGTGGCAGGAGGATAGTCAGATAGATAGAGATATCGTTCTGACAGAAATTGATACAGAAAATTTAATAAGGGCAAAAGGAGCTATCTACAGTGGTTTTATGACTCTTTTAGAAGAAGTAGGGCTTGGTTTTTCTGATGTTGAGCAGGTTATACTTGCAGGGGGGTTTGG
This sequence comes from Desulfobacterales bacterium, assembly GCA_030149595.1. Classification (GTDB taxonomy): domain Bacteria; phylum Desulfobacterota; class Desulfobacteria; order Desulfobacterales; family DAOWNP01; genus DAOWNP01. Next base: position 900 of record JASFBI010000258.1, on the reverse strand, counting down.
CAGTTATATTGATCTTGAAAAGGCAATGATAATAGGTCTTTTACCTGAGATAGATACAGATAGGGTTTCGTTTGTCGGTAATGGATCTCTTATGGGGGCCAAAATGAGCTGTTTAACAAATCGAATAAGACTTGACGTGGTTAATGTTACAAAAAAGATGACAAATTTTGAGCTTTCTGAGACGCCGTCATATATGAATAACTATGTAGCAGCTCTATTTCTTCCCCATACTGATATGAATAACTTTCCCAGGTTAAAAGCCCGTATTGATGGTCGAAAAGAGTATTTGGCGAAAGAGAGTTCATGATAAAATTTTAAGAAGAATCATATGTTGACAAATTAAATGGGATAATATAAAAAGATAGTTTGCTTTTTATAAAAGTAAGGTTTTTTTTTATTTTAAAAGAGTAGTATTGTTAATTATTTTTTTGTGTGTAAAAGTTTTTATTTTGAATTATATCTGACGTAATATATAAAATGTATTAAATCTTTATGATTATAGATGTAAGGGGACGAATATTTAGTAATAAGGATGTGTTTTAAGTATTTGATCAAAGGTATTTAGAATGTGTAAATGTTTATTAGTATTAATAAGGAGGTAGCTTTGGGCTTTGAAATGATGAAAGAATCATATGCCGGTGGCATAAAGGAAATTTCTATTGGGAAAGGTGAAAAAGCTGTTACCGTAGGTGGATCGACATGCTATCCTTTTTATCAGTTTGAAGGAGATATGCCAAATAAGCCTAGGATAGCTATGGAAGTTTGGGATATAAAGCCGGAAGAGTGGCCGGAGGCTGCACTTGCTCCATTTAAAGATGTTGTTTCTGATCCGGCTGCATGGGCAAAAAAATGTGTTGATGACTTTGGTGCTGATATGATTGTTCTTCAGCTAAAAAGTAT
>JASFBI010000257.1 GCA_030149595.1 Desulfobacterales bacterium | reverse complement strand
CTTAGTGAATCTTTAAAAGCTGTAATCACTCAACGGCTTCTTCCAGGAATAGATGAAAAAAGTATGGTCATGGCTTCTGAAATACTTATCGGGTCAATGCCTCTGGCAAATCTCATACGTGATGCAAAAACTTTTCAGCTTCCTTCTTTGATGCAAACCAGTAAGGGCATTGGAATGCAAATTATGGATGAGCAAATTTTAAAACTGCTTGAAGAGGGAAAAATAACACCCCATAATGCTTATATAAACAGTAATGAGAGTAAGTTGTTTGAATCTTATTTAGGTGAAAAAAGTGATTAGGAACGAGGGTTTTTTTTGAAGAGTTATTAAATTTATCTGTTTTAAAAAGAGGTGTGTACAATGGCTGCTATAGATACCTATTTTAAGAAGATGTGTGAAAAAGGAGCAAGTGATCTTCACATGGTGGTTGGGTTTCCACCTTTACTCAGATATAGAGGAGAGCTGGTACCCCTTGATTTTCCTGTACTTACCAGTCAATCCAACAAGAAGTTTCTCTTTGAGATACTGTCTGATAAACAACAGGAATATGTTGAAAAACATCTTGATTTTGACATGGCTTATGCCCTTGAATCTGTGGGGCGTTTTCGCTGTAATTACTTTTATCAGCACAGGGGAATAGCTGCCGTGTTTAGAATTATTCCCACAGAAATATTAACTTTAAAACAGCTTGATATGCCTGAAACTGTGGGAAAAATATCAGATTTCCAGAAAGGCCTTGTTTTGGTTACAGGACCTACAGGCAGTGGCAAATCAACTACGCTTGCAGCAATGATTAACTATATAAATGAGACAAGGGCAGCACATATTATTACCATAGAAGATCCCCTTGAATTTGTTCATAAAAATAAAAAATCTATTTTTTCCCAGAGAGAGATAGGTACCCATGCAAAAAGTTTTTCAGACGCTTTAATGGTTGCCAGCCGTGAAGATCCGGATATAATTCTTGTGGGAGAAATGCGGGATCTTGAAACTATATCTCTTGCTCTTACCTGTGCGGAACTGGGAATTTTGGTTTTTGGAACTCTGCATACCAATAGTGCTTCAAAAACTATTGACCGGATTATTAATGCTTTTCCTGCAAATCAGCAGAATCAGGCCAGAACCATGTTGTCTGAATCTTTAAAGGCGGTAATTGCTCAGCAGTTACTTAAAACCAAAGATGGGAAAGGGCGATGTGCAGCAGTTGAAATTTTAATAGGATCTAAGGCATTAGCCAGTATGATCAGAGATGGTAAGATTTCGCAAATAAGCTCTATTATTGAAACAGGTATGAAATCTGGAATGCAGAGTATGGATCAGCATATAAAACAACTTTTGGATAAAGATAAAATTACCAGGGAAGCAGCTTTTGAAAAAGCAATAGATAAAAATCTGTTTGCTGAATAAGATGCAGTTTCCAAGATAATTTTGAATAAATTAAGAGAAAACGCAAAGAAAATTATACATTTGGTTTTGACGTTTCTATCTGATGTTGTATTGTTGTTTTATATGATGGCATAATTTATAAGGTAAATAACAACAACCCGGGGAAAATCTGTGATAGTAAAAAGTGTGTCTGCTTGACAGTCTGCAAATAATTATGTAAAGAAATTAGTCATGTTGTTTATACCTTCTATTTACTAAAGTTTATATTAATAGTTATAGTGGCCTGTCCGAGAATGCTCTTTTTCCAAGCTCTTTGTTATTTTTTTAACTAATGCTCGGAACACTAAGTGTATGCCTGTGCTTATTTAAAAAAATACCTTGATCTGAGAAAAAATTTCTATTCTCAGACAGGCTCATAGTAGGTTTATAATTTTATAATGTATATTATTTAAGGAGGTTTTTATGAATAAATTTAAAAAAATACTTTTCCCAGTAGATCTCTCAAGTACATCTGAAAAAATAGTTCCCAATGTTCAGATGATGGTTGAAAAATGTAATGCAGAACTTCACCTTCTGTTTGTTGCAAGGGTGCTTAATCACTATCAGGGAATGTATGTTGATGTGGTGGCAATAACTAAATTTGAAGAATCTGTTGTATCTGGTGCAACAAAAAAACTGGAGGAGTTTGGATATGAACATTTCAAGCAGGTTGAAAATGTAGAAACTACAGTTGCAACAGGAGATATTTCAAATCAGATTTTAAAATATATCGTGGAAAAAGAGATGGATTTAATTATTTTAGGTACCCATGGGCGAAAAGGTTTGGAGAAAATTGTATTTGGCTCGGTAGCAGAGCGTATATCAAAGATATCTCCTATTCCGGTGATGCTGATAAATCCCTATAGAAATTTATCAGATACACATGTTTTATAATACAGGGTATATAAAAAAAGAAGAGTACAGAATTTGAGGGTTAATTCTAATTTTAAGCACAGCCAGTTAATGGTTTAAATTAGGTTAACCTTTTGCAGTATTATGACTTTAGATGTATTGAAAACAATAAAGTGAGAAGTTATGATTAAAATATTAACTAAACAGCATAAAATTATATTATCTGTTATCATATTAATCAGCTTGTTTTTTGGCTATTTTTATATCAACCAAAAATTTTATGATCATATATATATATATTTTAATCAGGATGATCCTGAGATTGTTTATTACAAACAATTTCAGGAAATATATGGAAATGAAGAGTTTGGGGTCATTGTTTTTAAGACAGAAGATATTTTTCAAAATGAGTATCTTGATATTATCAACAAAATTACGCAGATGCTTGAAAATATGCCTGGAGTGCAAAGGGTATTTAGCATTACCAATGCAGAAGAAGCAACAGGGAAAAATGATACGATCAGTTTTAAAACAATTATACCAGAAGGGCCTCTTTCTGAAAAAACTCTTGAAACTGTAAAAAAAAATGTTTTGAAGCATGATGTTCTTTTAAATAATCTTATATCAAAGGATGCTGCAACTACTGCTGTAATGATTGAGTTTGACTCTATTCTTTCAAATGATGAAAAAGGTGCGATGCTTTCTAAGATAAAAAAAAAAGCAAATGCCATTGCACAAGACAGGGTTGATCTTAGATATTCAGGAATTCCTTTTTTAGAATATGAAATGAATATATTGACAAGGCAGGATAATGCTAAATTTACGCCTGTAATACTGTTAATAATTTTTATTATAGTGGCATTTCTTCTTAAAAATGCTACAATCTCTTTTCTCTGCATGGTAAATATTTTACTGGTTAGTATCTGGGGTATAGGGCTTTTAAGCATGTGTGGTGAAACCATAAACATGGTAACGGTTATCATTGCTCCGGTTCTCTTAGCTGTTTCAGTTGCAGATTCTATCCATATTTTATCTCATTATAGAGAAGTTTTTTTAACTAACAATCATGATCATAAAAGTTCAGTCCGTATTGTGATAGATGATTTATGGAAGCCGTGCCTTCTTACCAGTCTTACAACAGCTGCAGGTTTTGCTTCATTTATAACAAGTGATATAAGACCTGTTGTGATTGTGGGTGTGTTTATTGCTGCAGGTGTTATGATGGCTTTTGTTTTAACAATTGTTTTTTTGCCTGCTGGTATGTTAATGTTTGAAAAAATTTACAAAACATCTGAAAAAAAGAGATATCAATTAGGGCTAAAAGACAGCCATAGTCAAAAAACCGATCTATTTTCAAAAATATTAACTAAAATAACTCATTTTAATATATCTAATTATAAATTGATTTTTATCTGCTTTTTAATATTTTTAGTTGTCTCTATTACAGGTATAAGAAGAATGAGTTATGAGACAAACTTTGCAAATTATCTTCCTAATGACAACAAGATAAAGGCAGATATAAATTTTATAGAAAAAAATCTTTTTGGCACTGTACCTGTAGTTTTACTTATAAAGGCCAATGAAAAAGAAAATGATCTTACTCATTCTGCAAGCTTAAAACTTATTGATGATCTCCAAAAAAAATCAATGAAGGTTAAGGAGGATAGTTTTTCGTCCTATTTTTCTGTGGCAGATTATATAAAAGAGATTAACCGGGCGTTAAATAACGGAGAGGAAAAATATTTTACAATTCCTGAAAAAGATA
>JASFBI010000256.1 GCA_030149595.1 Desulfobacterales bacterium | reverse complement strand
AGTAGCTTATAGTGTATATGGAATTTTAAAATCTGCATTTTGTAACAGCCTGTCGAAACTCATTTTTAAAAAATTAAACTACCATATACAATTACCTAACCGGACACTACTGACTAAATATAACAAAATATATCATTTTGTGTGATTTGGCAGTTGGAACTTTTCAGCTATTAAAGTTTACAATAGTTCGTGCCATGGGGATCAATACCCAAATGCATTTTTAAATTGATTCGGTTGAAAAATAGAATGAAATAGGCCACACTTTGACACCGAAAAATATCTGGAAAAGGTGATGAATAATCAGGGAGGGAGTGTGTTTCATATAAAAAATTCAAAAAAAAAACCGAACAGGCATTTATCTGTCCGGCTTTTTCAATAAGGAGACACAAGTTTTGCACAACATCTGTTGTGCGTGGCATAAAACAAATAATTATAAACAAAAAATGCCCATCTCATAAATAAAACTACAAGACAGACAATATATTTTTCACTCTTGCCTTAACCTCGAAAGCATAATTTTATTTACAAGTATCTGGCTTATGGATTAAAAAGTTAAATAATTGACAACAATTACATAACAGCTTTTATCCAATTACAGTGACGGGTTCGCAATGGTTTCTCACCATCTTCCTTGTCTATAGTATTTATAAAAACTATTATCTTTTTATTTTAAAAAAGTCAACAGGTATTTTAAATTTTTTAAATAATTGTTAAAAGATTGATATGAAAGTCCGTCCAAATGGCTATAATCATTGAATTTTCATTTTTTGTTGTAGCCAATAAAGAATAACCATGCTCCGGCCATGCCGGTTATATAGTGTCCAAATGAGAACCATGATTTTTTGTCAAGGTCAAGGAAGATCAAAATTTTAACTGCACAGGCTGTTACAGAATAAAAATTTCTTCAAGTTCAAGGCAAAAACTGGACAAAGTAGTGTTTTGTAACAGCCTGTGCAGAAATTGGATAAATCTGTGTTTTATAACAGCCTGTCTATGTATTTTTGGCATTACTAAATTAATATTCATACAAGTTAAACATTGAAATATTATTTAATAATAACTATAATTAATATTTTTAAATGGCCAAGTTAATAAAACTTGCAAAGTAACTAAAATCTTTATTTTTTAAAGTAAAAAATGGAAAATTTAAAAACTGACAAAATAATAAAAAATGTAACGGAAATTATCCTTGAAAGCATTTCAGATGGTGTTTTTACCGTTAATAATAATTGGGAAATAATGTCTTTCAACCGTGCAGCAGAAGAAATTACAGGAACTCCCCGCGCTGAAGCTATTGGAAAAAAATGCTGGAATGTTTTTCGCTCAAATATGTGTGAAGGGGAGTGTGCTTTAAAAAAAACAATGAAAGAGGGTAAATCCTTTGTCAGTTCTTCAGCCTATATCATTAACAGTGAAAAAAAACAGATTCCCATTACAGTATCAACATCACTCTTAAAAGATGAAAAAGATAAAATTATTGGTTGTGTTGAAACATTTCGTGATCATAGTCTTGTGGAAGAGTTAAGAAAAGAGATCTCTGCAAGTTATCAGATAGGTGATATTATAAGCCACAGTGCAGTTATGGCCAAAATTTTTAAAGCTCTTCCACAAATTTCCGAAAGCGAAAGTTCGGTTTTGATAGAAGGAGAAACAGGAACAGGAAAAGAACTGACAGCAAGGGCTATTCATAATTTAAGTCACCGGGCAGGCAAGCCTTTTGTTGCAATTAACTGTGGAGCATTCCCAGACACTCTATTGGAATCTGAGCTTTTTGGTTTTAAAGCCGGTGCTTTTACAAGTGCTGCAAAAGATAAAACAGGATATTTTACAGCAGCCGAAGGAGGTACTATCCTGCTTGATGAAATAGGAGATACAAGTGCAGCCTTTCAGGTCAAACTACTGAGGGTTCTGGAGGAACGTGAAATCCAGCCCCTGGGAAGTGAAAAAAAACAGAAAATTAACGTCCGGATTATTGCAGCAACAAACAAAAATCTTTCCCTTATGGTTAAAAACAAGGAGTTTCGTATAGATCTCTTTTATCGTATTAATGTAGTTCGTCTGAATCTTCCTCCCCTTAGAAAACGCATGGAAGATATTCCCCTTCTTATTGATCATTTCATCAATAAATTAAACAGAATTAAGGGAAAATCTGTAAATGGTGTTCACCACAGTGTCCTTGAAACTTTAATGTCGTATAACTTTCCTGGAAATATAAGGGAACTTGAAAATATTATAGAACATGCTTTTATACTATGTTCAAGTGGTAATATTATGCTGCATCACATTCCGGAACATTTTACCATACAATCCTTGAAAAAGTTACAGTATAATACATCAGGTAATCCTGTAAAATCAGCAGAAATCAAAATGATTACAGAGGCTCTGGAAAAAAATAATTTTAACCGCAAAGATACTGCCAAAGATCTCGGTATTCACAAAAGCACTCTTTTTAGAAAAATGAATAAACTTGGAATATCCCTGCCTAAAATTGACGGCAGGTCAAAAACACAATTAAAAAAACATAACGAGACCTTTGAATAATGCTATTTTTCAAAATTGGTCTTTAATAAAATCAACTGGTTAGAATAGTTAAGTTCATTAACATCTACCTTACCACATTAACATCCATAGAGTCATATGACCGGAAAATAATTTTTTCCCTTTCGTATTTTTTTTCAGGATATGGAAGAGGGGTTGTTTTTTCTTTTTGTTCTTCTGCCTGTTTTTTAGACAATACAGCATCAAGCCCTTTACCTATTGTTTTACCTGTTACAGTATCTAATATGATTGCTGTTTTTCCATCTGTTACAACAGAATAGGGAATCTGGTATTTTTGACTGATTCTTGCTGCAGATATAATCTCACGACACCGGGATCCAAGAGATCCTGCAGCACATTTTACCGCCATAAAACTTGTACCTGAAACCTCTATTACAAGATCAATTTTAGATTTATAGACTTCACCTTTAATATCAATTGATATCTGTTTATCTACCTTTATATCCTCTTTTAAAAACCCTTTTTCCTCCAATAGAAAGCTCTCAAACTTTTGACGGTTTTCTTCTGCTCCAATATTAGGTATCTGCTTTCCTGTAATATAATCTTCTATCATATCTATTTTTTTTATTTTTACAGTTTTTCTTGCATTTGTATCAATAATTTTTACAAATCTACTCTGGTTCATTGAAGCACCTGTTCTGTTAATTTTATTTACCTTTATTTATAATCAAAGAGTCCCCTGTCATGTTTTTATTTTTTTCAATTCCCATAATATGTAGAATAGTAGGGGCTATATCAGAGAGTTTTCCGGTTTTTAACTCTACTTTTTTTTTATTATCTATTAAAATTAAAGGCACTGGGTTTAAAGTGTGAGATGTAAAAGGTTTTCCGGTTTCATCTATCATGGTTTCTGCATTACCATGGTCTGCTGTAATTAATACAACCCCATCTTTTTCCATAAACCTGGTGACAACTTTTTCAACACATCTGTCAACGGTTTCACATGCCTTTACAGCTGCATCAAAAACCCCTGTATGTCCAACCATATCCAGATTGGCAAAATTCACAACTATTAAATGATATTTGTCTTTACTGATTTCACTCACCAGTTTTTGAGCTACCTGATTTGCACTCATCTCAGGTTTTTGATCATAGGTTGATATATCTCTCGGGGACGGAACAAGCAACCTCTCTTCAAGCGGAATAGGGGTTTCATCGCCACCATTAAAAAAATAGGTTACATGGGCATACTTTTCTGTTTCAGCAATTTTCAACTGGCATAAACCATTGTCACTTATCACCTGACTTAAAATACCATCTAAATGCTCAGGAGAAAAAGCTACTGGCAAGTCAAATTTTTCATCATAAAAAGTCATACAGACAAAACCGGCAAGCTCTGGAGTAACTTCCCTTTCAAAAAAATCAAACTCGGAATCAGTAAATGCTCTTGTTATCTGCCTTGCTCTGTCTGCCCTGAAATTGAAAAAAATAATCCCGTCACCATCTTTTACCGTAGCAACCGGTACATTTGATGTACCGGTTATAAC
>JASFBI010000255.1 GCA_030149595.1 Desulfobacterales bacterium | reverse complement strand
TGTGCTATTTTTTTTTTTCAGTGATTCGGCACGCACCTAGATCTACACTCGTTCCCGACACGCCGCTCTTCCGTTCTGGGCTTCTTACATTCCGCATGGTCCTCTCTTACCTTGTCTTTAGTGATCTTTTTCAGCAAGTTGTCCATGATTTCCTGGTTGCCAGATTCCACACCAAAGTGAATACAGACACAACCCGCTTTTTTCATCAGGCTTAACAGCTCACGATCAACCGTATCAACCCTTGTTTGACAGGCCCAGGCAATTTTTTCTCCAGAGGCAAGTTGTACACCAGTGACAATACCGTTTTCGCCCAAAATATTTTCAACTTTTTTATTTGTCAGTATTCTAATACCTTTAATTTTAAGATGTTTTGCAACAGGACCAGCCATATCTTTATCAAGCATAAGGGGAAGAGGGTGGCTAAGGTATTCAACAATTGTAATTTCAATGTTGTCAGAATTTTGAGCAGCAATAAGTGAGGCCATTTCCATTGTTATAAAACCTGCACCGATAAAAACAATTCTGGTTGGAGTACAGTCCTCAATAAAAGATATTATCTTCCTGGCATCGTCAAGGCCACGTAATGACATAACACCTTTTATCTCTACACCCTCAATCGGAGGTATAAAGGAGCTGGAGCCTGTAGCAAGAATCAATTTATCATAATTTAATTCTTTGCCATCCAATACAGTCACGCTCTTTTTTTCAGGATTAATTTTTATTACTTCATCCAAAATGACATTAATACCGGCACTTTCAAGTTTTTTATCAGGAACCACAATTGATTCAGGGGTGACCAGACCGGCCACAACATGGGGTAACGCTCATCTTACAATAAAAAAGCTCTCTTTTCGTATAACTGTAACATTAACTTCCGGCATTAGTTTTTTTGCCATCATTGCAGCAGGGCCACCAGCACCGCTGCATCCAACAACTATTAATTCATCTCCTTTTTGCATATTGTCTCCTTTCAGTAATGTTAAATGCCTGTTAACAGGCTGTTAAAAAACATGGCATTGTTAAATAAATATAGGTTTTAATAGTTTTTATCATGTTATTTCAATATGTTGTTGTATGTAAAACTATATAAAATTAACAATGCCAATTAAAAGTACAAAGGTTTTTTAGGTTATGTGCTTTTTTGTGTCCATTTATAAGTGCTAATATAGCAAAATTATTAAAATATTTCAATAGATTATATGTTATTCAGGAAGCTCTATGTATCAAAAACATGTTCATAATTAAAACCATATCCACTTAAGATTGCAAAGGGGGAAAGTATATAGTTATCTGTTTTTTTGTGTTCTTATTCTTTTAGCCTGAACAGCAATGGTATCTAACAATCGCCGTTGATTTGCCGATATAGCAGGAGCTTCCCAATCTATAACTGCAAATGGTCTATCAGCTTTATTTGCCATGGGTCTTATAATTGATTGTGAATTCATGGCAGGCTGGCAATTAAATGAATCAACATTTATCAAACCATCAAATACACCTTCTTCTATTGTTATTATATACCTTCCTGTTGTTATACAGGTCTCATTAAATCCGTTATTACATGAAAAATTATGGCCTGCTTCTGCTAATCTTGCAGTTGAAATGTAGTTATCATAAAGCAACCCTGACTTGCCTGCTATTTTGCGTAAATAATTTGCAATAAAGTCCAGGCCTTTTAGATGACATCTGGCACGCAGGGCTGTAACTCCCTCTTTTCTGGATTTATTATCTTTTATTACTGATAAAAGAAGGGGCATGATTTTAAACTGTTCTTTTGGAGTTAACCTGCCATTTTTAAAACCATATCTTATAACTGACTCAGAGGTAAGCCAGCCCAAACCTTCGCTAAACTCTACTATTTTGGGAATAACTCCTCTTTTTTCAAAAAAATCTGTTATGGGATAGTGAATAAACATTACATTTAATCCTCCAAAAAGAAGTACCTTTGGAGTATTTTTTAGACTATCTTTAAGAATAATATTTGAACAGTTTTCAGCCCAGATTTTAATAGCTTTTATCAAAGCTATTTTTCCGAGACATGCACTTTCTATGACAGCTTCTGTCTCTTTTTCAAATTGTTCTATCCCCTGATCCTTATATAGAGCAAGACATCTTACAGTTGTTTCAGCCTCATCTAAAATATCTCCGGTAACAGCTGCTGTTCCAAGATCTGATGCAAAACTGTCTCCCTGTCCCATAAAATTATTTTTGAAATTAGGATTAGCTAAGAACAAAACATTTTCACAATCAATTCTTTGGGCAAATGTATCCCACACCACAGGCCATGCACCATTTTGACACGGTCCGTTCTGATCCAAACTATAGTATATAGTTATTTCATCTTTATCACGGTTATTGCACATATCAAAATATGTAGCTCCTGTCAGAGATATAGCCGGCAGGCACTCCCTTCCAGAACACAGTTTTTTTGCATAATTGAGTGTATTGGTATCTGTTTTGCCTGTAGATCTGAACCTCCAGCCCCTTGACTTAAACATGCTTCCTATAAGTTTTGTTGTTATCTCACTGGTACTTACAGGCCAGACATGAACAACCCTTGGATCATCGTACTCTATTCTACTTCCTCTATCATCAATAAGATATTTAAAGTTTTTGGAAAATCTTAATCGTTTATCACTGTTATTAACTTTCATTATTATACCTCCCCTGATGCAGTGATAATATCACTTTTGTTTATTACTTCAGTCTGCCTTCTGCGTTCTTCTACAATATCTAAAAAAGCTCCAACCCTTGTCTCAAAACCAGCGTGAGCTGTATGAGAATCAATTTCAAGATAACAAAATGTTTCTCCTGCCATATTTTGTCTTATAAGATGATAAATACTTGCGTCAGGTCCGCATGAAAAACATGATACAAGGCATAGAGAAAGGTTTTTCTGGGCTTTGGAATAGGCTACACCATTCATAATATCCTGGGTAAAATTCCACACATTTCTGGGGTGCTGGGTTAAATTGGCATCTAATCGTGGTAAAATATCAGCAGGAACTGCATGATATCCCCTGCTTGTAATTTTTCTGGGAAGACTTAGATTTATTTCGGAAGAGTTGGTGGTATATGGTCTTCCTGCAATAATTACAGCAGGCTCATCTCCTATTTCGATTAATATTTTTTTCCCAAGTGTTATGGACTCTGCTGTATACTGATCGTAATATTCCTTTGCTGATTTCCATGCTTTTTTTGCTTTTTTCTTTGATATTCCTAATTTTGTACCAAGGTTAATTATCTCTTTTAAACTTGTTTTCAACAGATGTTCTGAAAAACCTATCTGGGGAGCTAATATTTTATCTTCTGCTGATTCAAAAGCACCTTTTATAATGTCAGGAATAATAGTTGTAGTGGGACAGGTATAACTGTGGAGCATATCTTTTTGAATGCTAAATTCCATTACATGGGGAAGAAGAATATAGTCCACATTCCTTGATAAAAGGTTATAGACTGCTCCATGGGCAACTTCACAAGGGTAACACAGAGCAGTTCTTGTTTTTGTGTTACCTGTTTTGGACTCCTTGGATAAAACCATATTATACCCAAGTTCATTTATAAATCTGGCATAAAATGGAAACAGGGCAAAAGTTGTTAGTGCCATGGGAAGACCAATGGTGCCAACAGGGTTATCATGGGGTTTGGGGCAAAATTTTTCAAACATCAGTGTATTTGCCATATCTACATAGTTACGCCCCTCTTTTCTCTCTTTTCCTGAATGCCTTTGCAGGTCAAATTTTGAGCAGAGACCACCAAAAGGGTATGTTTTTTCCCTTATGGATATTTTCTGTATTTCACATCTGTTTTCACAGGCAGCACATTTAAAAGTACCTTTTGTTTCCATGGCACCATCTAAAAGGGTATCAAGGAAGTATTTTTTTTCCTTAATATCCCCGTCTTTTAACTGATCTTTAATCATAAGAGCAACCCCAACACACCCCATTAGTTCTGGATGTTTTGGGACGACAATTTTTTTTTGTACTCTTTGTGCCATGGCCAATGAAACGGATATGTTTAAAGCAACTCCTCCCGGGAAAAAGATCGGAA
>JASFBI010000254.1 GCA_030149595.1 Desulfobacterales bacterium | reverse complement strand
CAACAAAAATTGAAACTCTCATTATTACGGTCTGTTGGACGGAGTTTCATATAAAGTATTTTTTATATAATAATTGCATGCCGGTATAGTAAATATGCTTTATAATATGCGGTGAGGATTGTTTTATTAAAATTTATATGTGGTTGAATAATGATTGTATATAGATAGTAAAAGATATTTTTTTGTCTTGACATGAACAGGAAAAGTTGTTAGTTATAATTTTTTATTTTGAGTGAGTTAGTATAGTTTTATTACAAATTTGGCGATGTAGCTCAGGTGGTCAGAGCATGCGGCTCATATCCGCAGTGTCCGGGGTTCAAGTCCCTGCATCGCCACCAGTCTAAAAAAATACCTTTCTGCATTGATTTGCAGAAAGGTTTTTTTATATGGTAAATATTTATAAATGGCTGCTTACTTTAATTGTTAAAGAGTTGTTTATGGATGGTATCAAATAAGATTAAGAAAGAGGGATAGTTTTTAGAGAAGGTTGGTGTTTATGGCGAAAATAAAAAACAATAATGGGATAGGTAGTGCATATAAAAGTGTCATTTTAGCTTATTTTATCTTATTTTTACATATTTTGCTTATAGCAGCGATTGGTGTTCTCGTACTATTTTTCAGGGGAATAGTCAGTTATATGTTCTGGATATTAATTTTCGGAATGCTTATTATTACAATATCTGCATATATTTTATATTTTAAAATGAAAAGGCAGGGGAAAAATTTAAGGGAAATGTTTATCCTGCCAAATAATTTAGGCAGGGATATTGAGGTTGGTTTTTTGGGAGGGGTAGTATCTCTGAAAATTAACCATTCTGATAAGCAGCTGCCTTATAAAGACAGTGCTTCATATAAGCAGATTGAAAATTTTGGGTCTGTAGATTATATGGATATGGCAAAGCTTGTATGTCTGTTTGAAAATAAACTGATTACTTTAGAAGAATACAATAAAGCAAAAGACCGGCTTTTAAATTTATAATTAAGATATAATATTAAATGGAAAAAATAAATATTGCTCTTTTATTTGGCGGGGATTCTCCAGAGCGCAGTGTTTCCTTAGATGGTGGCAGGCATGTCTATCAGGCTATAGATAAAAGCAAGTATAATGTAGTTATTTATGATCCTAAAAAGGATTTGAAACTTTTAATTGAGAATGCGAAAACAATTGATTTTGCATTTTTAGTTCTTCATGGTCTAAACGGTGAAGATGGAAGAATACAGGGTTTTTTAGATCTTTTAGGTATTCCTTATCAGGGTTCTGGTGTTACAGGTAGTGTTCTTGCCATGAATAAGGTGATTTCCAAAAAAATATATCAGCAAAATGGTATTTGTGTTCCTCCTTATATTTTTGTTGATAAAAACAGTAATGAATTTATAAAACAGCATGCAGAGCTTGGGTTTCCTTTGGTGGTGAAGCCGGTTTCAGGAGGTTCAAGTCTTGGAATGTCTGTTGTGTATAAAAAATCAGAGTTGGAAGAAGCTGTTTACAGGGCATTTGCTGTAGATAGTGGCGTTTTAATTGAATCTTTTATTGAAGGTCGTGAAATAACTGTTGGTGTTATTGGGAATTTGCAAACAACTCCTCTACCTGTAGTGGAAATAATTTGTAGCAAGAGTCATGCTTTTTTTGATTATAATGCAAAATATACAAAAGGGGTGACAAAAGAGATTTGTCCTGCAAAAATAGATGGTTTTCTGACAAAAAAAGCTCAAAAGCTTGCAAAATCAGCTCATGCTGCTTTGTTCTGTAGTGGTTATAGCCGTACAGATATGATTATTAAAAATGATATTATATATGTTCTTGAAACCAATACAATTCCAGGTATGACAGAGACAAGCCTTTTGCCTATTGCTGCAAAAGCTTTTGGGATTTCATTTGATAAATTAATAGATAAACTTATAAAGCTTGGACTGGAAAAGGGCAAACAGTAAATTATATTTTCAGATACTATTTAGGTGGAAAATTATACCGGGCTTATTTTAGGAGGTTATATGAATATACTTGTGATAGGAAGTGGTGGAAGAGAGCATGCTTTGGCTTGGAAAATATCTGCGAGTCCCAAAGTCAAAAAAATATATTGTGCACCCGGGAATGCTGGTATTTCACAAGTTGCAGAATTGGTTTCAATATCTGTTGATGATATAGATTCATTATTGAACTTTGCAAAGTCTAAAAGAATTGATTTAACAGTTGTAGGTCCTGAGTCTCCTCTTTCCAAAGGAATTGTTGATCAATTTGAAGAAGCAGGTTTAAAAATTTTTGGACCTTCAAAAAAAGCTGCAGCCTTAGAGGCAAGTAAATCGTTTTCCAAAAAAATTATGGAAAAATATAACATACCTACAGCAAAATCACAGGTGTTTACAAACTTTGATTTTGCAAAAACATATTTAAAATCAGTTGAATATCCTGTAGTTGTTAAGGCAGATGGATTGGCTGCTGGTAAAGGTGTTGTAATCTGTTTAAAACAGAGTGAAGCTGTGTTGGCTTTGGAAAATATGATGAATAAATGTATTTTCGGAGATGCAGGTAAAAAGGTTGTTATAGAGGAATTTTTAACAGGAGAAGAGGCTTCATTTATCGCTTTTTCAGATGGAGAGACTGTTTTGCCACTTCCTTCATCACAGGATCATAAGGCTGTTTTTGACAATGATTGCGGGCCTAATACTGGAGGAATGGGTGCATACTCACCAGCACCTGTTGTAGATACTTTACTTGAAAAAAAAATAATGGCTCAGGTTATGACTCCTCTTGTAAAGGCTATGAAAGAGAAGGGTTGTTCTTATAAAGGTTTTTTGTATGCTGGTTTAATGATTAACAGGGACCAGATAAAAGTACTTGAGTTTAATGTGCGGCTGGGTGATCCTGAAGCACAACCTCTTTTAGTTCGTTTAAAAAGTGATATTGTGCCTGTTATGGAGGCTGTTGTATCAGGACGGCTTAAAGATATAAGTCTTGAAATAGATGAAAAACCTTCTGTTTGTATTGTAATGGCATCAGGAGGTTATCCGGGTTCATATAAAAAAGATATGGTGATAAATGGCTTGGATAAAGCAGAAGAGACTAAAAAAGCCATTGTTTTTCATGCAGGAACAAAAGAAGTTGATAATCAGATTACAGCTGTGGGGGGCAGGGTCTTAGGTGTAACTGCACTGGGAGAAAATATTCAGGATGCTATCTCAAATGCATATTCTGCAGTTTCTAAAATAAATTGGGATTTCGTATATTATAGAAAAGATATTGGTCAAAAAGCTGTAAAACATCTTTCAGGATCTCCTGTAATTGGTATTGTTATGGGAAGTGATTCAGATTTGGGTATTATGGAAGAGACAGCAGCTTTATTTAAAAAATTTGGAATATTATATGAAATGATAGTTGCATCAGCCCACAGAAGTCCTCAAAGGGCGGCTGAATATGCAAGTTCTGCTGAAAAAAGGGGTATTAAGGTAATTATTGCAGGGGCAGGAATGGCAGCACACCTTGCAGGAGTCCTTGCAGCTCATACAATTTTGCCGGTTATAGGTGTTCCTGTAGATGCATCAGCTTTAAATGGCATGGATTCTCTTCTGGCAACAGTGCAGATGCCTCCTGGAATACCTGTTGCTACAGTGGCCATAGGTATTCCAGGAGCAAAAAATGCAGCTGTTTTAGCCATTCAGATTTTATCTTTATCTGATACAAGGTTAAAGCGTGAGCTTTATGAATTTAAAGAAGAGATGGCTATAAACGTTGAGAAAAGATCTAAAAAACTGTGTAATTACAGATAAAATCAGAAAAATTAATCCTTTGTTTCCTGATTTAAATGTAGTTAATAAAGCTGTGGATATTATACAAAAAGGTGGGGTTGTTATTTTTCCAACAGCAAGTTTATACGGTCTTGCTGCTGATATTTTTGATAAAGCTGCTGTGCAAAAAATTTTTTATATAAAGCAGAGGGTTTTATCAAAACCTCTGTTGATATCAATAAAAGAGATAGGACAGCTTGAAAAACTGGTGTGTGATGTACCTGAAGTAGCTATGCGTTTAATTACGAGATTATGGCCTGGAGATGTGACTCTT
>JASFBI010000253.1 GCA_030149595.1 Desulfobacterales bacterium | reverse complement strand
TTCTTTTACAAATGGAATTTTCTCCGGTAATAAAAGGTGTACCTGCTATCATGGATGAATGTATTTTCAGACCTGATATTATGAACCTTATAAAAGGGAGTAAATAAAGTTAATTTCAATTACTGTTTCCTATATTTGTCCCAAAAGATAAATGTATATGATTTATGCTCTGCAAAGTAATTATGTATAAAAAAAGGAGCTGATCCGTTGTTTTATCTGCAAAAAGTGGTATTACCATTCATTGTAAGGAATATTGTTTAAACCCACCCGGTTACTTCCACTGTGAACATCATAAAGCTGAAAAGCTGGTTCCTCATTTTCATCTTCTGTATCTTCTATATTTACAGGAGGAGGTAATAGAATCCATGTATTAAAAGTTCCTGTAAACGGGTCTTTGGGAACAGTTCTTATATACTGCTTATCAACTAAATTTTCAAGATTTTCAGGATATACACCGTTGTCTGCATAATACTGATCTATAATGTTTCTTAATGTAAACAGAGTATTTCTTAATGTTGCTTCTTTTGCACGAATTAAAGATCTTTGCATATTAGGCAGTGACATGGTTGAAAGTATCCCGATAATTGCAATCACAATCATCATCTCAATTAAAGTATAACCTTTTTCGCACCTTATTTTATTCATTATGTTTTCACCAGTTTTTATAATAACTTCCATCTAATGCCCGCATGTTACTTTTGGAATAAACATCATAAACATCCTGTCCACCCCATATTTCACTGTCGTAAGGATCTGCATAAGATCTAAAACCCCATATTCCATCTTTTGCCATAGGATCCATGGGAATTCTCCGTAAAATTTTTTTTGGCGTTTGATCTACACCAAATAATTGAACACCTGTAGCCAGAATTTTTATGTTTTTGGGGTAACCGGATGATAGAAATTCGATTTCAATTTTTTTTTCATCTGACATCTCTTTATATTCATCAATGGCATTTCTTATTATTCTTAAATTTTGTCTGAGTTTAATCTCTTTTAATCTTATGTAAGTATATTTGGATATGGGTAAAATACCCATGGATATAATTGATAAAAGACCTATGCAAATTAATAGCTCAATTAAAGTAAACCCCGATTTTTCACGGTATTTTTTTCTAAAATCTATAAAAAAGTATCTTTTCATTTTTTTATTATTTCTTTAGAAATATTATATTTTTCCAGCAGTTTTTGATCAGGATGTTTTTTATATTTTCTCTCTCTTTTAATATAACTTTTATAGGGTTCTTTTTTGAAAAACTCTTTTTCGTGTCCTGACCAGAATTTTGTCTCTTCTATGTTTTCTGCATCCTGCATTCTTATTATATATGGAGTGATAGTCATTAATATATCGGTTTCTATTTTATTTGTCCCGTATTTTGTAAAAAGCTTTCCAAGCAGAGGTATGTCTCCGAGAATAGGTATTTTTCTTACGGTTTCAGTTTCATCATTACTTAATAATCCCCCGATAATTATTGGTTCTTTATGGGAAACTGTTAAAACAGTTTTTGCTTTTCTTGTTTTTATACTAAATTGTGGATCAGTTACACTTCCAACATTCCTGCCCAATGCACTAACCTCTAAATTTATTTTAAGGGTAATTTCGCCATGCATATTAATGACAGGCTCTGCTTCAAGTTTTACACCAATATCCTGATATTGATAGTCATATGTAACATTACCCGTAGTATCTACTCGTCGATTAGTTCTCAAAGGGACTCTTTCTCCAATATGAATTAAAGCTTTTGCCCTGTTTTTAACCCGTATCTGGGGTTTTGCCAGTGTTTTTGTTTCACTATCCTGTTTTAAAAGATGAATTATTGCCGTTGGAAGAGAATAAATTATATCTTTTGATGATATGTTTTTTAAAGCAAATTGAGATAGAAAAGGATGGATTTTTGCATCAGGATCCGATGTTCCAATCCCTATCTGTAA
Source organism: Desulfobacterales bacterium (assembly GCA_030149595.1). GTDB lineage: Bacteria > Desulfobacterota > Desulfobacteria > Desulfobacterales > DAOWNP01 > DAOWNP01. Next base: position 2,148 of record JASFBI010000253.1, on the reverse strand, counting down.
AATATCCGGTTCAAGATCTAAGCCTAATTCTTTTTCTTTTGTTCTGTTTACCTCAAGTATTTCAACATTAAGCAAAATTTCGCCAGCCGCTTTATCGTTGGCTTTTATAATTTTTGAAGCCACCTTAAGAGTCTCTTTTGTACCCCGAACAATTATAGCATTAATTTTATCGTTGGTAATAACAGTTTTGCCTTTTAATATTCTGGATAAAATTTTTGACATGGATTTTGAATTAAGATATGAGAGATAAAAAGTTTGTATCTTCAAATCATCATAATCTCTCTTTTTTAATATTGAATTAGGATAAACCAGCATGGTTTTCTCAGTTATAACTTTTGCTGCAAGGTTGTGCGTTTTTAAAAGAGTTTTGAGAAATATATCATAGGAAATATCTACCATAAACAGAGTTACCTTTGATTCGTGAACATCTTTATCGAAAATGAAATTTATACCGGATAACTTTGATAATATATTAAAAACATTAAATAGAGGTGTTTTTATAAATTTAAGAGAAATGGTTTTCTTTGATTTATATTTTAATAAATAATTTCTCCGATCCTCTTTTTTTGCTTTATAAAGGTCTAAGAACTCTTTTGCTTTTTTATTATCAGGGTTGAACTTATATGATTTTAAAAAAGCATCTTTGGCTTGGATATATTTTTTTTCTTTCAGGTAATTTAAACCTTTAATATAATATTTATCTGAAAATTTAAATAGAGATGCTTTTCTCATAAGGTTTATGGAGTTTATATTATTTGCTTTATATGCAATACTAATTTGAAATTCTTTTATTGCTTCATCATATGATTTTCTTTCCATCAGCTTTAAACCTTTTTGCTGATGAGACATTGAAGCATTTCTTTTAGAATGTTTTAACAGTAATTTTAATTCCGGATTGTCAGGATCTTTTTTAACTGCTTTGGTAAAATGAATTACGGATTTATCCCACTCTTTTTGCTGAAATTTCTTCCTTCCTGTCTTTGTAAAATGATTTGATGAATAAATACAGCTTGAAAAAAAAAATACAGACAAAATAATAATAATACTATTTTTTTTGCTTATATGCTTTTGCATGATGTTTATCCGATAATGACATTGTCGTTTAACTTAATTCTGATTGAATGTAACTAATTTACATCAACTGATTTATAAATCTGCCTAAAGGTAGAAGAGGTAACAATATATTATACTATACCACTCTGTTTTTACCTTTTAAAGTCAATTGCCAATGTATATATAGTATTTCAGGAGCTTAGGTTTGAAATATAAATAATAATATTTTCGTTAAAATCTGTCGGCCTGATTTGCATGAAATTTTCTGTAATTGAAATAACTTTGTATTTTCCATCAATAATATCACCCTTTTTAACAGTTAAAATATCTCTGTTCCTATCTATAAATAAGATAATATTGCCATGATCTATTAAAAAGCCAAAAAACTGATAATTCTTAAATTCATTTTTTATCATTTCTTTTATATCAGGTTTTTTAATAACTGCTTTTTCAGGTTTTTTAACAATTTTTTTTTCTTTTACCTGGTTGATTATCTGTTTTTTTTCATTGTTATTATTACAAAAAATATCTTTTATAAATTTACTGTCATTTTTTTTATTTTCTAATAAATTAAAAAGTAAATCCAATTTATTATCTGAAGATGTTGTCCTTTTTGAATAAAAATTTTCTGTTGTATATGTAAGCTTTGAAACAGTTTGTTGTTTAAATGGATGAAGAAATCTAAAAATCAGAGTAACAACAAAAAATATTGATAATATAAATAAAATTATTTTTTTATTATAAATTAAATTTCTCATTTTTTAATTGGGGACACCTTGTATTTATTAAAATAAGTAGAAAGTTTTATTTTAAACGTTACTTCTTTTAAATTCTGTTTTTTTTTTATTTCAATATTTTCTATACAAAAAAGTCCAGGGAGGTTTGAAAGCATACTAATTACTTTTCTACACTTCTTATATGACCCATATAGAGAAAGTGTAGTAGAACATTGTAAAAGGTGATACTTTTCTATCTGCTTTGGGAAAAAAATAATTTTATTAAGAACAAAACCATTTTGTTTTAAAATATTGATTATTTTTTTCCCTGAATCTGCAATTTTTTTTTTCTTGGGAAGAGATAGGAAGAGCGTCGGGG
>JASFBI010000252.1 GCA_030149595.1 Desulfobacterales bacterium | reverse complement strand
AAAACGTATAAAATAAGGCGTATGCAGGAAATTTAATAATGGAAGAAAAATGTTTTACCATAGCACTTGCCGGTAATCCTAATTCAGGAAAAACTACAATTTTTAATTCAATTACCGGAACCAGGCAAAAAGTTGGGAACTGGCCGGGAGTTACAGTTGAAAAAAAAGAGGGCAGTGTCCAAAAATCAGGCTATAAATTAAATATTGTTGATCTCCCTGGGACATACAGTCTTACTCCCTTCTCCATAGAAGAGATTGTTGCAAGGGACTTTGTAATAGAACAAAATCCTGATGTTGTAATTAACATATTTGATGCATCTAATTTAGAAAGAAGCCTTTACCTTGCAACCCAGATAAGGGAACTTGACTGTAAGGTACTCTTTGCCTTGAATATGGAGGATATTGCAAAACAAAGAGGAATAAAAATAGATGGAAAAAAACTATCCCGCCTGTTAAATCTTCCTGTGGTGTTTACTGTTGGGAATAAAAATCAGGGTATAGATACACTTCTTGAAAAAGCAATTTTGCTTGCAAAACAAAAAGATATTTCTGTTTTGGAACGCAGGGTAAAATACAGTAAAGACATTGAACAGCAGATTACAACTTTAAAAAACCAGATAGATGATACTGTTTCAGAGCTTATTGGATACAAAAAACGATGGCTTGCCATAAAACTCATTGAAAATGATGAGATGATAAAGAAAAAAGTTATAAAAGCCGGACAAATCGTTGGACAGGATATAATTGAACAAGCCGGTGCCTGCCGTAAACGTATTGTAACTCTGTATAATGATGACCCTGAAATTATCATGACAGATGAACGGTATGGCTTTATTGCCGGAATTATCAAAGAGGTTGTAACAACATCAAGACAGCAAAGGGTTGATATCTCAAGAAACATAGATCTTGTTCTTACTAACAAATTTTTAGGATTTCCTGTTTTTATATTTTTTATATGGGCAATGTTTCAGATCACCTTTACCCTTGGTGCTTATCCCATGGACTGGATAGGCAGTTGTGTTTCTCTGCTTTCCGGATTTATGGGACAAATTATATCAGACGGATTATTTAAAGATCTCTTAATAGATGGTATAATATCTGGTGTGGGAAGTGTTGCTGTTTTTTTACCCAATATTTTAATACTTTTTTTCTGCATAGCACTGTTTGAAGATACCGGTTATATGGCAAGGGCTGCTTTTTTAATGGACAGAATTATGCACGTCATAGGACTCCATGGAAAGTCTTTTATTCCAATGCTCATGGGCTTTGGATGTAATGTTCCTGCTATTATGGCTACAAGAACTCTGGAGAGCAAAAAAGACAGGATATTAACTATTCTTATCACTCCTTTTATGTCATGTTCTGCACGTCTGCCTGTATTTATAATTCTGGCAGGTACTTTTTTTCATACACAGGCTGGAACAGTAATATTTCTGTTGTATTTACTGGGAATTACCATGGCAATTATTACAGGCCGTATTTTCAGGATGACTTTATTAAAAGGAGAGGATGCTCCCTTTGTTATGGAACTTCCGCCCTACAGAATGCCCATGTTAAAGAGTCTTGTCATTCATATGTGGGACAGAAGCAAGATGTTTTTAAAAAAAATGGGGGGTGTAATTTTAATAGGCTCTATTGTTATATGGAGTCTGTCAACTTTTCCTTTAAAAACTATATATAGCATTGATTATGATAAAAATATAAAAGATATAAAAAAAACCTATGCAAAACAACTTAATACAGCAGATAAAGCCTCTGTAAAAATTATAAAACAACAGTACAAAATAGATCTAACAGAACAAGAGAATGCAAAAAGTATAGAAAAGACAGAAAGCTCATATTTGAGCAGGCTGGGGAAGTTTTTCGCACCTCTATTTGAACCCATAGGAATAAAATGGCGCGGTACAGTAGCTCTTATAAGCGGATTTGTTGCAAAAGAGGTGGTTATAAGCACCATAAGTATTTTATATAATGTATCGGGCGATGAGCCGGATGCTCTTTCAAAGGCTCTTAAATTATCAATGACTCCCTTATCTGCTTTTGTTCTAATGGTCTTTGTACTGCTTTATGTTCCATGTATTGCAGCTGTGGTTGCCATAGGAAAGGAGACAGGCTCTTATTACTGGGCATTTTTCAGCGTTGCATATACTTTTTTTGTGGCTTGGGTAACATCATTTGTTGTTTACCGCATAGGCCTTTTTGCAGGGTATTGTTAAAAAATTTATGGCTGAATGCTTTCAAAATATAGAAGTGGCTGTACCTGTTCCCATTTTCAAAACATTTATATACAAAGTTAACTTGTCTGTTTTTGTCAATATATGCCCGGGCCAAAGGGTATTAGTTCCCTTTGGCAGAAGAAAACTCACGGGATATATACTTACCACTGATTATAAGAGTATTTTTGACCCTTGCAAAATAAAACAGATTTACGATGTTATTGATGAGACACCTGTTTTTCCTGCGTCTATGATAAAGTTTTATCACTGGATAGCAAAATATTACTTTTATCCCATAGGTGAGGTTATAAAGTCAGCCCTGCCTGCAGGTATTAATTTTTATGATACTTTTATGGTGGTTTCAACTTCTTCAGGTCATAATGCTCTTTTAAACAATAGTTTATCTGATATTGAAAAAAAAATACTCACATCCATAGCTGACTCTTCATTAAGCTTAAAAAGTGTTACAAAAAAAGCAGGGGTAAGTTTTTCCATGGCTTTGATAAGATCCATGGAAAAAAAAGGGCTGTTATTATTAAAAAGAGAATTAAAAACAGTAAAAATAAGACCCAGAAAAATAAAATATATTCATTTTTTGTCTGATGCACCTGAAGGTGGTAAAGCAGGAAAATCAAAAGAGCTGTTAAGTATGGTAAAAAGTGCTGGTTCTCTCTCTTTAAAAGAGTTAAGATCTCATTTTCCTTCAGCATCAAAGCTTATCAAACCCATGGAAAAAAAGGGACTGATACAGATCTGTGAAAAAGAGTTTTCCCAAAATCCATTGGGAGAAGCAATAATACCTGATACTCCGCCAAAGTTAACAGATGAACAAACAAGTGTAGTTAATACCATTAATAACTCTTTTAAAAATGGATATGCTGCCTATCTTTTATGCGGTGTGACAGGAAGCGGTAAAACAGAAGTTTATATGGATCTTGCAGCAAAGACAGCAGATAGAGGACAATGCTCTTTAATACTTGTACCTGAAATAGCACTGCTTTCACAAATTATCAGCAGATTCAGAAGCAGATTTGGAGACAGGGTTGCTGTAATTCACAGCAACCTTACCCATGCACAAAAGTATGACCAGTGGCTGAAAATAATAAAAAAAAGAGTCTGTGTTGTAATAGGAGCAAGATCGGTTATTTTTGCTCCTGTTGATAATTTAGGTCTGGTAATTGTTGATGAAGAACATGATACATCCTACAAACAAAACAGCAGTCTCCATTACAATGCAAAAGACATGGCAGTAGTCAGGGCAAAACAAAATGACTGCACTGTGGTTCTTGGGTCTGCAACCCCTTCTATTCACTCCTTTTATAACTGTTCAATAAATAAATTTACCCCTCTTTATCTGAAAAAAAGAATAAATAACAGATCTCTTTCTGAAGTTTGTATTGTTGATTTAAAAACCAATAAAGGTGTTAGTAAAAAAGCAGGTTTTATTACCAGACCACTTTATGAGGCCATGAAAAAAGCTTTAAGCCGCGGGGAACAGATACTGCTTTTTTTAAACAGAAGAGGGTTTGCCAATTACCTTTTGTGCGGTAACTGTGGTGAGGTTCAGAAATGCAAAAGATGTGATATCTCCATGACATTTCATACAATGGATAAAACATTTCAATGTCACTATTGTTATTACTGTTTATCTGCTGATTCTATATGTACAAAGTGCGTTTCATCAAATATTACACTTTTATGATCAGGCCCTCAACAGCTTGAGCAGGCTGTTTTGGAACTGTTTCCAACTGCAAACACAGCAAGGCTTGACCGAGACAGTACAAGAACAAAAGGGACTCTTGTCTCTTTTTTGAAAAAAATACAACACATCGAGATAGATATTATCATAGGTACCCAGATAATTT
>JASFBI010000251.1 GCA_030149595.1 Desulfobacterales bacterium | reverse complement strand
AAAAAGATCAGAACTCATACTGTTACCCCCCTCCCACAAAACTTAATAATTCCAGAGTATCATTCTCTTTTAAAAAAGTTGTGCTCCATAAACCCTTTTTTAGAATACTAAAATTATACTCAACAACAAGAGACTCTGGTTTTATTTTTTTCCCTGTGATATAGTCTAAAATAGTATTTGATGATATAGATTCTGTTTTGCCATTTACAGTTATAATCATTATTGTTCTCCAAAAAAAAAACGCATTCCAATATTTTGAAATGCGATATAATATTCTAATGGCATAATAAATTAAATATTTAACCGCTTTCCTTCGCCGGAATTATCCGGAGCAGGTTCAAAGAGTTGGGATTTCCCCTCTCAGCAAATTGCACCTCTAGCATCAATTTTTTTTTAACAATTTTTTTTCCCTATGTCAATTCCTTTAAAAATATATTTTTTATCTCTTGATTTGATTTTAGCAACATGTTACCCAAATCTTTCTTATAATAATAAGAAAAAGAGTTTTTAGCTCTAACTGTTTGTTATTAAAGCAAAAATTATTTTACCATGAAAACTTAGGTTAAATTTAATGACTCCTGAATATTGTATTTTAATTGCCGGTTATATTGTTGGATTTTATATGGCATGGAATATTGGTGCCAATGATGTTGCAAACTCTATGGCTTCTGCTGTTGGAGCAAAAGCTATTACCTTAAAGCAAGCTGTTTTTATTGCTGGTATATTAAATATTTTAGGAGCTGTTTTTATTGGCGCCCATGTAACTAATACTATCAGAAAAGGAATTGTTTCCACAGAAGTGCTTGCAGATCCTCATGTAGCCCTTTTAGGTGCCCTTTCAGCCCTTTTAGCATCAGCCTTATGGGTCTCCTTTGCCACATGGAAATCACTGCCTGTTTCTACCACACACTCAATTGTTGGAGCAATGATAGGCTTTGGTATTATGGCAAGCGGTTTTTCTGTAATTAACTTGAGTAAATTAGGTGCTGTTGTTTTAAGCTGGATAATTTCTCCTGTTTTCAGTATGATTCTATCCTACCTGCTTTTTAAATTCATTATTAGATTTGTACTTTCAAAAAAACATACTTTTAGAGCAGCCCTCAGGCTATCTCCTCTTTTTATCGGTTTCTCGTTTTTCGTGGTAATTCTTTCTTTTTTGTTTAAGACACCACTGGGAAAACAATTCTCTGTAGACATGCCGACAGCTATTATATTATCTCTTGTAATAGCTGTATTTTTTGGTTATATTGGTAGATTATTATTAAAAAAAATAGATAGAAAAAACGGTGTTGAGGAGATATTTAAGCGAATTCAGATTGGAACATCCTGTTATGTCGCTCTCGCTCAAGGCTCAAATGATGTTGCAAATGCAATCGGGCCCCTTGCTGTAATCTATTTTTTAGTTAAAACCGGAAGTATTGGCACACAAGTACCGGTTCCTGTTTTCCTGCTTTTATTTGGAGGAGTAGGCATTGCATGCGGAATTGGCATGGCTGGTGCGAGAGTAATGGATACCATTGGAACAAAAATAACAACATTAACAAACTCCCGTGGTTTTGCAGTAGATTTTTCAGCTGCCACAACAGTTCTGATCGCATCCAAGCTTGGGCTTCCTGTTTCAACAACCCATGCTGCGGTTGGTGGAGTTTTAGGTGTTGGTTTTGCACGGGGAATTGAAGCCGTAAATCTATCCATAATATTTAAAATCATACTTTACTGGATACTAACCGTTCCTGCAGCAGCTATTACAAGTATGATTATATTTAAAATTTTACAAACTTTTATTTTTTAAAAACAGGTGAAACTTATGCGCATACCATTCCTATCAATGTTTATGACCTCACCATTTGACGGTCTTCAGGAACATGCTGAAAAAGTTAAAGAATGTGCATGGGCATTCCAACAAGCCATTGAATGCCATGTTACTGAAAAATGTAATAGTTTTGAAAAACTAAGACAAGAAGTAATCACTTTAGAGAGTGAAGCTGATGCTATTAAACGCCGTATAAGAGGCCATCTGCCAAAAGGCACGATGATGCCTGTAGATAAATTTCAAATATTCAGATATTTAAGGGAACAGGATTCTGTTTTAGATGCTGTTGAAGATGCCCTTGACTGGATCTCTTTCAGATCAGATCCAGGAATACCCAAATTGCTTGAAAAAGATTTTTTTCTCCTGGTAGATGCTGTAATAGAACCCATTGAAGAGTTAAGTAAAATGGTTGCAGAAGCCCGCATCTACTTTAAAAATTTTTCAAACAAACAGCGGGACATTGTGAAAAAAATAATACAGAATTTACGCCAAAAAGAACATGAAGCAGATAAAGCAGAAGATGCGGTTAAACAAAAAACCTTTAATTCTGACCTTGACCCTGTTACTGTTTTTCATATGATCAGACTTTCTGAAACCATAGGGTCTATTGCAGATCATGCTGAAAATGCCGGTGATATGATGCGCGCAATGCTTTCAAATTAAGCCGTAAAAAACCTCTCCGGCTTAATTTTAAATTATTGCAGAAACTAATTTATAACTAACGATCATAAGGTCTATCTGGATTTTTCATCCATTTTTACCCGCAACAAATCATGAAAGAGACGTATTAATTTTACGTTCTTTCATGTAAAATCCATGCAGGATTATGTTCTGCAATAATTCAACTTTTTTAGATCTATTGATTACTCACATTTAATATAACATAATATTATAAAAATTTATGAAATCTTCTGTCTATTTTATGGATTTAAGAACAAATCCTAAAGAAAATTTATTGGATAAACTAAACCATTTACTAAACCAAACAAAAATAAAAAAAATAATCAAAAAAAAAGAGATGGTTGCTGTAAAACTCCACTTTGGAGAGTTAGGCAACACAGCATTTATACGGCCAATCTTTTTAAGAAGAATTGTTAAAAATATAAAAGAGAATGGAGGTATCCCTTTTTTAACAGACGCAAACACCCTTTATGCCGGCTCAAGAAGTGATGCTCCCATAACAAGAGATATTGGGAATCCTTGCATCAAAAGACCCTGTGGCTATAGATCAGGCCTGTGCTGATTTAGTAAACAATGAGCAGGGACTTGAAGGAACAGTACTTGCAAAAAACAAATGTATGGGAGAAGATAAATTTAAAGGACTTTATCCAAATGTTGACTGAGAACATCAACTCATTTATGCAGAACAGATAGGACTTGGAACAAGAAAATATCAACTTATTCAATTAAAAAAGAATTAATAACAACATTTCTCTTAAATTAAAAATTTATGGATAAAAAAATTAAACAGATACGAAGCCAGGCCAGACAAATAACAGCAAAATTTCCTGGCCCTCTATTTTATTCTGATTTCAACTGGGCCATAAAATTTTCAAAAGACTTTATTAAAAGTGACAATGTTATTATTCAAATACAAGACTTTGTAAAAAAATCTATTGACAGTAACTTTGGCCACGGAATAGAACATGCTGTAAAAGTAGCAATAGATGCAGCTGCATTAATGCTTATTGAAGGTCAAAACAAAAACTATCCGAAAAATTACTTAAAAAAAAGAGTGCGTTTAGCACAATGTGCTGGTCTATTACATGATATTAAAAGATCAGAAAAGGAACATGCAAAAAAGGGGGGGGAATATGCAAAAAAGTTTCTTACACAATACCCTGAATTCGACTCTTTTGACATCAGAGATATCTCCCTTGCCATAGAAAACCATGAAGCCTTTAAAAAAGGTAAAAAAATTAAAAACAGAGATGGCTTAATTTTATCTAACTGCCTTTATGATGCTGATAAATTCAGATGGGGACCGGATAATTTCACCTATACATTATGGGATATTATTTCATGTTCAAATACAAACATTTCTAAATTTTATAAAAACTATGACAAAGGGATAAAAACAATTAAAAAAATTAAAAACACATTTAAAACTAAAACAGGTAAAATATATGGGAATGAATTTATAGATATAGGACTTGCCATTGGTAAAGAGGTATTTAAATTACTTAAAAAAGAGATAGATAAATAATACCTATTATAACGCAAAAGAGCCCTGATAAAATTTCTCAGGGCTCTTTTGTTATATGGATTTTCCGGCAGCGTCCTACTCTCCCACACAGC